>JAIPES010000133.1 GCA_021737045.1 Desulfobacteraceae bacterium
AACGTCCAGAACATTCAGCGCTTGATGAATCTGCCGGGCTTAAAGGAGTTCGAGACCCGGAACCTGGCAAAGCTGCTGCGGCTGAGCAAGATCCGGGAATACGAGGACGGCGAGATCATTATCCGGGAGGGTGACAATGATCCCTGGCTTTATTTTTTGCTTTCCGGAGAGCTGATCATCAAGAAGCAGGGGGTGGAAATCGGCCGCCTTTCCCAGGTGGGCGAGATATTCGGCGAGATGCGCATCATTGACAGCCTTACGCGTTCGGCTTCGGTATATGCGGTGGGCAGAACCATCTGCCTGTGTGTTGACACTTCCGCCAAGGGGCGGTTGTCGAGTTCCACTCAGCGCGATGAACGCCTGGATTTTCTCCTGCTGCTGTACCGGATATTTGCCGAGTACATGTCCATCCGCCTGCGGGCGACCAATGACGAGCTGTTCAAGGCCAAAAACGAACTCCTGAAACTAAAGGAAGGCCGCAAGGCCTGAACTGCTTCCAAGGAAATGCTTTTTTGCGCTCTTGCGGAATTGCACTTCTTTGCCCTGACGGCGGTGCGGAAAAGCGGGTTTCCGAGCGGAAATCGAGGCGCAAAGAGGCTCCTGGAGCGAGGAAACTCCTTTTTCGCGCCGCCGATCAGCCAAGGCGCCTACTTTTCTTTGTTGCAAAAATACCGCCCCGGCGGGGTAAACAGCTTTTAAGGCGACTCAGCGGCGCTTTTCCGGTTTACATGCTGACGTGGATCTCTGATGAAGAAAACCGTTTCGTTTGCAAAAAACGCAGTCAACGTATTTTTCCATATTACCACCCGCTGCAACCTCAAGTGCGCCCACTGCTATATCAACCCGGATCAGCACGGAGACCACACCCTGCCTCTGCAGACGGTGGCGGACTGGCTGAGGCTTTTCTATGACCCCGCCAAGACCGCAAACCTGATTCTTCTGGGCGGAGAGCCCACGCTGCACCCGGAACTGGCAAAAATCGTGGAAACAGCCCGTCAGATCGGCTACGGATCTGTCACCATTGATACCAACGGGTACCTGTTCCATGATATCCTCGACAAGGTCACACCTTCCCGGGTGGATTATTTCAGTTTCAGCCTGGACGGGGCAACCCCGACCACCAACGACCGCATCCGGGGGGATGGCTGTTATGATGCCTGCACCCGGGGTATCCGGCAGGCCGTGGAAAAGGGATTTCCCGCCAGCGTGATCTATACGGTCAGCCGGCAGAATCTGCATGAATTGGCGGATATGAAATCGATCCTGGAGGAACTGGGCGTCAGCCGGTTTTTTATCCAGGTGATCGGCATCCGGGGGCGGTCCGCGGAATCCGGCAAAGAACCGCTACAGCTCACCCGGCAGGAGTGGGAGACCTATGTCCCGCCGGTTGCCGAGGCAGTGGCGAAAAGCGGGATCACCGTGACCTATCCGCGGGTTTTTCTCGCGCCTGAAGAGACCTTCGAGTGCGCGGGAAACGTGGCGGAGAACTATTTCCTCTTTCCCAACGGCCGCGTTTACCAGTGCCCGCTTTGCGAGGATTATCCGCTGCACAGCATGCGCATCGAAAACAACCGCATTTGCCACACACCGAAAATCAATGAAGCCGACCTGTTCAGCCTGGATATCCCGGAGGGCTGCGTGATGAACAAGCTGGTCCAGGCCGGCAACATCGACTATGCTTCCGGCGGCAAGCCCGTGTGTAAAATCGCCTGCTGCCTTTTGAAAGAGGAGATTCCCGCCTCGCAATAAAGGGGAGATACCATTTGTCATGGGCTTGTATGGTCATGGATTGCGGTTTTCCGGAATTGTGCTGGCAGTTGTGTGGGTATTTGCCGCCGGCTGCGACATTTGCGCCGCAACTGCCGTGCCCTCGGTGCAGATCCCCCCGGATCGCCAGAAACGCGAGCTATCCGGATATGTGGAACTACTCAGGGACCCGGAATATGCATGGTCCATCAGCGAAATTCGCTCGCCGCCTCTTGTGCAGCAATTTGAACCCGCCGGCCCCGGGGTGCCGCACCTGGGGATCACGGATGCCGCGGTCTGGGTCCGGTTTCGTTTGGAAGGCCCGCTTCCGGACGGGTGGGTGCTCAATGTGGGATGGCCGTACCTGGCAACTGTAAAGCTCAGGGAACTGCGGCAGAATCCGGGACTCCAGGTGACCGGCCGGAGCCCCGGGGCAAGGACGTTTTCCGCCTGGGCCTATCCTGCCACGAACAGCCAACATTGGACAGTGTATGCCCGTTTTGTGAGCCAGGGCATGCTTACCCTGCCCATGACGCTGTATACCGAGGCTGCGCATTTGAACCATCAGCGGATGCGAAGCACGGGATACGGGATTTATTACGGCATTATCCTGGCCATGGCCCTGTACAACCTGTTTTTGTTTTTTTCCCTGCGCAGCCGGGCCTACCTGTACTACGTGCTCTACATGTTTGCGCTGCTGCTGTATTTTCTGGGGCTAAACGGCCTGACCCTGGAATACCTCCTGCCCGGCAGGCGGGCGCTGGATTCCCGCCTTACGTTGTTTTTCCTTTCGTTGATATTTATTACAGCCGGGATGTTTACCCGGAAATTTCTGGCCACGAAGAAAAACGCGCCGGTGTTTGACCGGATTATCCTGGCCCTGATCCTGACCGGCGCGGTGCTGGGCGGGCTTTCCTTTTTTGCGCGGTTTTCCCTGCTTTCCGCCCTTTTCAGTATACTGGGCACGGCAGCGCCCTTTGTGCTGATCACTGTCGCGGCCGTCGTCTGGCGGCGGGGTTTCGGCCCGGCCAAGTATTACCTGCTGGCCTGGACGATCTACGGCATCGGCACCCTGAACTTCGCACTGACCTACAGCGGGGTGGTCGGCTTTACCGCCCTGGGTTTTCACAGCTACCAGATCGGCTCGGCGGTCGAGTCGATTCTGCTGTCCTTTGCCCTGGCAGACCGGATCCGGGTATTGCGCCGGGAGCGGGAGGAAGCCCGGGGAAGCGAACGCCGGGCCATGGGCCTGGCTTTTCGCGACGCCCTGACCGGGCTTTACAACTCCCGGTTTTTCCGTGCCCAGATCGGACCGGAAATGCAGCGGGCCGAAAATCTGGGCCATCCGCTTTCCCTGGTCATGTTGGATGTGGACGATTTCAAGCACTTTAACGACGAATACGGGCATATCCAGGGCGATCAGGTGCTGGCGCACCTGGGCGACCGGATCCGGGCGCAGACCCGGGAGTCGGATTATGCCTGCAGGTACGGGGGAGAGGAATTCGCCTTGATTATGCCCGCCATGACCGGCGCCCGGGCCATGGCGGTCGGGCAGCGGATCCGCGGGGATTTTGAAGACTATGTCTTTGAGCCCCGGCCGGGCCGGAAAGTTCAGGTGACCGTGAGCATTGGTGCGGCCGAGTATCAGTCAGGTATCATGCCCCAGGATTTTGTGGACCGGGCGGACCAGGCGCTGTACTGGTCCAAGGCGGCGGGGAAAAACACCGAGCGGCTGTGGGAAGCCCGCAAAGAATAGCCGGGTGTTGGCCGGAACGCTTTTGCCAGGGGTTTTCCGGGCGTTGTTGTTAAAGTGATTGCAACATTATTGACAAATCGTTAATATAAAATCGCCCTGAGAATCTGTTCCAGAGAAAGGTCCCCGTCCATGGCCGGTCAAGAGAAACGCTACGTTCTGGACACCAATGTCATTTTACATGACAGTTCGAGCATCCATCATTTTGAAGAACACGAAGTCGTGATCCCGATCTCCGTGCTCGAAGAGCTGGATGCGTTTAAAAAAGGCAATGAGGCCCTGAATTTTCATGCCCGGGAATTTCTGCGCACCCTGGATTCTCTCAGCGGAGACAAGCTGTTTAACGGCGGGGTGAAAATCGGCGAAAACACCGGCAGAATCTCGGTGAAGCTGGAGCAGGACTTTCACCCGGACCTGGAGCTCAATTTTGCCAGTCACAAGCACGATCACCGGATTTTAAATACCGCCTATCACCTGGCCAAGGAGAATCCGGGCCGGGAGGTGATCCTGGTGACAAAAGACGTCAACCTCCGGATGAAGGCCAAGGCCCTGGGACTGATGTCCCGGGACTATACCAGTGATCATGTCCGGGACATCAATGCACTGTATTCCGGAAAACGGGTGGCCCAAGGCATTGCACCGGAACTCATCGACAATCTGTATCACAAGCCTCATGAGATTCCGGTCTCTGAGATGGATATTGACCCGCCCCTGATATCCAACGAGTACCTGATTTTGCGAAACGGCAGAAAATCGGGGCTGGTCCGGTTTGATCCGGCCGTGCGGATGCTGCGCCGGGTGGATCGAAAGGCGGCCTACAACATCACACCGCGCAACGCGGAACAGACCTTTGCGCTAAACGCCCTGCTGGATCCGGATATTCACTTGGTCAGCATCACCGGCAAGGCCGGCACCGGCAAAACGCTTCTGGCCCTGGCCGCCGCCCTGGAAGCCAAGCGGGGGTACCGCCAGATTTTCATGGCCCGGCCCGTGGTGCCGCTTAGCAACCGGGACATGGGGTACCTGCCGGGTGATATTCCGGCCAAGCTCGATCCCTATATGCAGCCCCTGTATGACAACCTGTCTGTCATCCAGAACCAGTTTTCCGAAAACGAGCCTTCCCATCAGCACATCAGCCAGATGCTGGATACCAATAAGCTCGTGATTGCCCCGCTTTCATATATCCGCGGCAGAAGCCTGGTGAAGATTTTTTTTATCGTGGACGAGGCCCAAAACCTGACCCCGCATGAGATCAAGACCATTATCACCCGCTCGGGCGAAGGCACCAAGATGGTCTTTACCGGAGATATTTTTCAGATTGATCATCCCTATCTGGATACGCTTTCCAACGGCCTGAGCTACCTGATCGAGAAAATGCAGGGCCAGCAGCGCTATGCCCATGTCTCCCTGGAAAAAGGGGAGCGCTCGGAGCTGGCAGAACTGGCCAGCGACCTGCTCTAGCGCAATCTTGATGAACTCGTAAAAAGCTGCTTATTCCGCCAGGGCGGTATTTTTGCAACAAAGGAAATTTGTAGCCGTTCACGGTTTACGGTTCACGGTTTACGGTTTGCAGCTTGTAGCTTGTAGCCATTAAATAAAAACCTGAACTGTAAACTGATAACTGTGAACGGTTACGGAAATTCTAAGCACCTTGGCTGATCGGCGGTGCGAAAAAGGCGTTTTCTCGCTCCAGGAGCCTCTGCGAGCCTCGATTTCCGCTCGGAAACCCGCTTTTCCGCAACGCCGTCAGGGCAGCAAAGTGCAATTTCGCAAGTGCGCAAAAAATGACTTCCTTGGAAGTCCTGAAACCATTATAATCGCCAGCCAATAAAATGATAAGTTTCCGATTTTACTTAACCACTTAATCACTTAAAACTTAACACTGCCTGTAAAAAGGAGTTTTTACAGGCTCATCAAACTTGAAAACCGTTCAATTTAGGTGTTATATTAAATACAGACAGGCTTGATCTGAAACCAATTGAAAGGAGGGAGAAAAATGGGATTTGCACTGTCGGAAATGCAGCTCAAAAGCCCCGCCTTTGAAACCCGGGGCAAAATTCCGCAGAAACACACAGGCGACGGCCAGGATGTATCCCCCGCCCTGGAGTGGACCAATGTCCCGGAAGGAACACGTTCCTTTGCCGTGATCTGTCATGACCCGGATGCGCCCCTGGTGCTGCCGGGCACCTACGGATTTGTCCACTGGGTGCTATACAACATCCCGGCCTCGG
>JAIPES010000134.1 GCA_021737045.1 Desulfobacteraceae bacterium
TGCGCCACCGGGGACTTTCCAAGCTGAAGTCCACCTACGTGGACGCCCTGTTCGACCTGATCAACCCGGACACCGACCGGATTCACACATCGTTTAACCAGACCGTGACCGCAACAGGCCGGTTGAGCAGCTCAAACCCCAATCTCCAGAACATCCCCATCCGCACCGAAGCGGGCAAGGACGTGCGCCGGGCCTTTATCCCGAAACAAGGCTGGCATTTCGTTGCAGCAGACTATTCCCAGATCGAGCTTCGCCTGCTGGCCCATTATTCGCAGGATGAAATCCTGATCGAGGCGTTTGCAAACAACGAGGATATCCACGCCCGGACCGCGGCAGAGGTGTTTATGACCGATGCCGCGGGTGTTTCCGATGAGCTCCGGCAGCAGGCCAAGACGATCAATTTCGGCATCATTTACGGCATGGGGCCGTATTCGCTTTCCAAGGAACTGGGCATTACCCAGAAAATGGCACGCACGTATATCGACCACTATTTTGACAGGTATCGCGGAGTCAAGGGGTTTATTGACCAGACAATTGAACAGGCGCGCCGGGACGGACGGGTCAGCACGGAATTCGGGCGGATTCGCTATATCCCGGATATTAACAGTAAAAATGCCAATATGCGGGGGATCGCGGAACGTGCCGCAGTGAATACACCCATTCAGGGAACTGCGGCGGATCTGTTGAAAATGGCCATGATCCGGGTGGATACGGCATTGTGCGAAAAGGGGTTCAAGTCCGCCATGCTGCTCACGGTGCATGACGAGCTGGTTTTTGAAGTCCCGGAAGACGAAGTGGGCGCGCTGCAGGAACTGGTCCGGGGGATCATGGAAGGCATCGCCGATCTGGCCGTGCCCCTTAAGGTCAACGTGTCTGTGGGCCGGGACTGGGCAGCGGTGCATTAAACCGCCCCCGCTCACTGCCGGCTGTTGTCTGCCCCGCTGCTTTGGTTTTTGTCTTCCTTGACCGATTTTTCCACGGTGGCGTAAATGTTTTTGAAGTGGTCGTGGAAACTGGTCGGGGAGATGTTTCCCATCTCGATGAACTTCACCACGATTTCCTTGACGGTCTTGAGTATCATTTCATCCTGTTTCATGAGCGGTGGCCTTGTTGTATTTGCCGGATGTGTTTTGTTGACTGCGTGACCTCTGCGGCAGACTTTCATGTGCCTGGACAATATCACGCAGCATTTATATCACCTAACTTGAGCGATTTTCAAGTTTGGTTTAGGTATCAGAAATAGGAACCGGGCGCAATTGCTTGACAGCGCCTGCGGCCTGGATTAATAATAAAGTTTTCGCAGCAAATTGCGGAATTGCTTTTGAATTGAAAACGCCGCGGCCACCTGCGGCGGCCTCTACATTGAAAACACGGCTTCGGCCGCATTGAGTTGTCAAAATGAAAAACGGAACCAAGATCGGACGCAATGATCCCTGCCCCTGCGGCAGCGGGAAAAAATACAAAAAGTGCTGCATGGGCCGTCAGACCGAAAAACCGGTTGATCTCCGGAAGTGGTACAAGCAGAAGTACAATATCCGGCTCAAGGAGTCAAAGGATATCGAAGGCATTCGCGAGGCCGGGCGCCTCGTGCTAGAAAGTCTGGACCGGGCGGAAGCCGAGATCCGGGCAGGGATCACCACGGAGGACATCAATTCCCTGGTTTCCGAGCATGCCGAAAGCTACGGGGCGGTTCCCGCGCCATTGAATTACCGGGGCTTTCCCAAGAGCGTATGCACATCTGTAAACGAAGTGATCTGCCACGGAATCCCCGGGGAATACGAGCTAAAAGACGGCGATATCATAAATGTGGATGTCACGCATATTTATAACGGATATTATGCGGATGCCAGCAAAACGTTTTTTGTGGGCACGCCTGGCGCGGATGCGCAGAAAATTGTCCGGGTGGCAGCCGAGAGCCTCAGAGCTGCCATTGCAATGCTTTCGCCGGATCACACGATCGGGGATATCGGCTGGGCGATCCAGAACTGTGCCGAGCGCCAGGGCTGTTCTGTGGTCAGGGAGTTCGTGGGCCACGGCGTGGGCTTTGAATTCCATGAACCGCCCCAGGTGCCGCACTATGGCAAGAAGGGCGAGGGCATCCCATTGGTGCCGGGCATGGTTTTTACGGTCGAGCCGATGATCAACCTGGGCACGCCCAGGCTTTTTGTCCGGGACGACGGCTGGACCGCGGTGACTGCGGACCGGAAATTGTCCGCCCAGTTTGAGCAGACATTTCTCATTACCGAAGACGGGTATGAGAGCCTGACGCCCTATCCGCTGTAATGCTGCCGGAAAATCCTCGGTGTCGGCTTAAACTACCGGCAGCAGGATGTCGACACGTGTGCCGAGGGATTTGCGGCTTTCCAGAAAAAGCACGCCGCCGTGGGTTTTGACAATGCCGTGGACGATCGCCAGTCCCAGGCCGCTTCCCTGGCCCATGGGCTTGGTCGTGAAAAACGGCTCAAAGATCCGGTCCCGGATGTCTGACGGGATCCCGGTACCGCTGTCTGCCACTGTCAGGCGGACATATTTTCCCTGATGCAGGTCCGGGTGCTGTCGGGCCGATTCCGCATCCAGATCTTCATCAGCCACTGACACCGCAAGCGTGCCGCCGGCTTGTTCCATGGCATGAATTGCATTGGTAAACAGGTTCATCAGTACCTGGTGAATTTGATCCGGGTCTGCCCGCACCGGGGAGTCAGGCTGGAGCTGCCGGTCTATCGTGATGTTTTCCGGCAGCCCGGCGCTGATTTGTTCAAGCGCTTTTTCGGCAATCCGGCAAATCTGCACCGGTTGGAAGGATTCGGCGCGATTCCGGGAAAAAGAAAGGATCTGACGCACCAGGTCCCGGGCGCGCCACGCGGAGCGGAGAACCTCGTTCAGGTTTTTTTCCAGGTCAGTGGCGGACGGCGCTTCGTTTAAGGCAAGCTCGGTGTAACCGATCATGGCATAAAGAAGATTGTTGAAATCATGTGCGATCCCGCCGGCAAGAGTCCCCACGGCCTCCATTTTCTGTGACTGGTGAAGCCGTCTTTCCATTTCCACCTCCCGGGTGATTTCCCGGCAGACCTGCACAAAATTCGTGATCTGGCCCATGGTATCGCGCAGCGGGGAGATTGAGGCGGTTACCATGAGTTCTCGGTTTTTCGCGCTTTGTGCCTTGAGCCGCCCCTGCCATGAGTTGCCGGAAAACACAGCTCCGCGGATTGTTTCCATGTCTGAATTTTCGTTTGCGGCCTGCCACAGGTGCAGAAAATCCGAGTTCAGAAGGTCATTGACCTCCATGCGCGTCATCCTGACAAAAGCCGGATTGACGTAATTTATCCTGCCGGAATGGTTTGTAATGACAATGCCCTCCTCGGTCTGTTCCACCACGGTGGCCAGGCGGAGTCGGTCGGCCTCTGATCGCTTGAGTTCCGTAATATCCTGGATGGAGCCGGCCATGCGCACGGCGGTTCCGTTTCCATCCCACTGGGCCTGGCCCATGGCGCGAAACCATCTGTATTTGCAGGATCGGGTTTTCAGCCGGTGTTCAATGTCATAGGGCGTCTGGTATTTCAGATGGTGGCTGATGGCTTTTCTGACCTTTTCCAGGTCATCGGGATGGATGAGATTCATGTACAGGGAAAACGAGGGGGTGAGCTCTTCCTGCTTATAACCCAGCATTTCATAGATTTGGGGCGACCACCAGACCCGGTCCTTTTGAATGTCGTCCCAGTTCCACAAACCCACGCCAGAGGCCTGGACCGCCAGTTGAAACCGGGTTTCACTGCGTTTTAAAGCCCGGGCGGTCTGCTGATGCTGTCGGGTTTGTTCCTCCAGGGCACGGGTGCGGGCAGCCACCTGTTTTTTGAGCAAATACGTCCACATCAGGCTGCCTCCCAGAAGCACCAACGCCGCTGCAAGGCCGAAAACGTAATATCTCAGGGTCTGCCAGGCATCCTGCTTTTCGTAAATGCCGAACCATTTCTGATAAATCTCGCGGTAGGTTCCCTTGTTCTTCAGCGCAAACAGGCCTTCATTTAGCCGGGACAAAAGATCCTTGGCGCCTTCCTGCACGGCGAAACAATACTTGGTCTGCAAAAGCGGCGGCTCTATGGCCGCCAGGTTATCGTATCCGTTTTGCTTGATGTAGTACAGGCCGTGACGCAGCGGCAGCAGGGCGCAGTCGTGGGTCCCGGAGGCCAGCAGGGAGAGGGCGGCCACGGGGTCATCCACGGGGTGTATGGAATGCCCCAGGCCATTTTTGCGCACATAATCGTGCATGATGTCGTCTTGCAGGACAATGATGGCCTTTTGTGCAAGATCCGCAGTTGACTCGATATTATCGGTTTTTCGTACAAACGCCACATGGGATACCCGGGTGTGGGGGACGGAAAAATCCACGTGCACATCCCTTTGCCCGGAGTAATGCATGCCCGTGATGATATCTATTTCTCCGGCTTCCAGTTGCTTTCGCACCCGGCTCCACGGACCCATGGAGATGCGGATGTCCATGTTCATTTCTTCTGCCAGCGCGCGCAGCAGCTCTACATTGAAGCCTGCAGGCTCTCCGTTTTCATCCGAATATTCATAGGGCGGGTAGCTTTGATCCCCCCGGGCCACAAGGGGGTTTTCCGACTGGGCTGGTGCCCGGGCCCCAGGGCAGGTAAGCAGGACCGCGGCAAGCATGCATATGGTAAAGATACGGGTCATCAGGATTTGGTACGTCCGGCGCATAGGGATTGTTTTGTTTACGCGTGCGGACTTAAAATAGCGCATGCCCCCGGAAAAGTAAAGATGCAATGGCCGCTGGCGGCAATTTTCGGGCCAAAACGAATCAACGGGATGATATATAAACGCTTCGGGAATGATTTTGTCGATTTCGACTGCGATTTTGATTTCGACTTTGATAGGGGGTAGAAACAACTTGTTTGTGGTTTTTGTAACCGGTATTATCAGCAAGTGCCAATGACGGTTATGTTTGAATTCATCGTCGCAGTCGCACTCGTGCTTCCAGATTACTGCCCCGATTGCGGCAGAGACAGCGAGGAAAAGGGAAGTTATGTCGGGTTCTGAAAAAGCCGTGCTGGGCAACCCGCTGCCTGCAGTCAACGA
The DNA here is from genome assembly GCA_021737045.1 of Desulfobacteraceae bacterium. GTDB lineage: Bacteria > Desulfobacterota > Desulfobacteria > Desulfobacterales > Desulfosalsimonadaceae > Desulfosalsimonas. The sequence goes on from JAIPES010000134.1 coordinate 5,098, forward strand.
TCGGCAGGGCGATCGGGTGCCGGACCGGGCCTCGTTTGTGGTGGACGCCCATGTCCACGTGTTTCCGGAGGGGATCTTTTCCGCCCTGTGGAAATGGTTTGACACCCATGCGTGGCCGGTGCGCTACCGGATGCCGGCGCGGGACCTGCTTGATTTTCTGCTTGACCGGGGGGTGGGGCACGTGGTGGCCATGCAGTATGCGCACAAGCCGGGCATCGCCCGGGAACTAAACCGTTTCATGACCGATCTGTGCACTTCTGCCGGCAACCGGGTGACGGGCCTGGCAGCGGTGTTTCCCGGCGAGCCGGGTGCGGCAGAAATCCTTTACCGGGCCTTTGGCGCGGGACTTGCCGGTGTCAAGCTTCATGCCCATGTGCAATGTTTTGATATGAATGGTCCGGAAATCGATGAAATCTGCCGGGTGTGCGCCGAGGCGGAAAAACCCCTGGTTATCCACGCCGGCCGGGAGCCCAAGAGCCCGGCCTATGCATGCGATCCCTACGAAATCTGCGGGGCGGAAAAAATCCGGCGGGTCCTGGATGCACATCCCGGGCTCAAATTGTGCGTGCCCCACCTGGGGGCGGATGAATTTGCGGCGTATGCAGAGATGATTGACA
>JAIPES010000135.1 GCA_021737045.1 Desulfobacteraceae bacterium
AACGTAAAAACAAAACGGATCCAGCAGCCCGGCTCTGATTCCGCCCGGATTGATCCGCCATGCCGACGGATGATTTCTCTTGTGATAAACAACCCCAGTCCCGTACTCCGGGAGCTTTGGCTTTCCCTGTCAAACCGGACAAACTTGCCGAAGAGCTTTTCGATCTCTTCGGGCCGAAGACCTTTGCCCTCGTTATACACTTCAAATTCACGCAAGTTTTCTGCCAGGTTGTACCCGATCCTTATGCGCCCCTCCTGCCGGCCGTATTGCACGGCATTGTCCAGGAGGTTTTTGAACACGATACGGATTAACTCCGGGTCTGCCACCAGGTCAAGGGATTCGGGAAGCCGATTTTCCACCTGCATCCGCTTCTGCTCGATAGCGGGCCGCAACTCTTCGAGCAGCGGAGCGATCACATCTTTTATGAGTTCAATTTCCCTGGCATCAACTTTCAACTCTCCTTTTTCGATCCGGGAGAGATCCAGGTAATTGCGCGTCATGACCACTGCCGTATGAATGCTGCGAGAAATGTTTTTAATCAGCGTTTCCTGGGAAGAGGTCAGTTTTCCGGCAAATCCCTGCTCCAGGGCCCGGGCCGAGGTGTAGATCACACCCAGGGTATTTTTCAGTTCATGAGACACAAATCCGAGCATATCCAGGTAACTGGCGTTTAACCGCTGCAGCGAATCGTTGGTCCGCGCCAGCGCCTTGTTGGCAGCCTGAATCTTCTCATCTCTTTCCTGCAGGCTGGCGGCCATGGCGTTAAAGGATCTTGTCAGATCCCGGACCTCGTCATTCTGGGAAGGCTCCGGCACCTGCATGCGGAAATCCCCGGCCTCAATCTTTGCGGCCGCGTCGGCCAGCCGCCTCACAGAGCCTGTCATCCGGGCTGAAAAAATGCCGCCCACGCCGAGCACAAAAAGGGAAAGCACCAGGCACATCACGCCGTAGAGTTTCCACAGCGACATTTTCAGGTCTTCGTACTTTTGGGCAAGCACGCCTACGTAAAGGATCCCGATGGTTTTGCCCGCCAGGTTGTGAATGGGGTCATAGGCGCTGATGTACCAGTCGTTGACCACAAAAGCGCGGTCGTAAAAACTCCGGTCGTTCTCCAGGACCTGGTCATAGACCTCTGCGCTCACCCGGGTGCCGATCGCCCTGTTGCCTGCCCGGGTGGTGACATTGGTGGCGATTCGCGTATCCCACTGAAAGATGGTCACGGTTCCCAGGTGACGGCCCTTATACTGCTTGTCTTCAAACACCATGGAGCGGATCCGGTCCACCAGTTCATAGTTCCGGTTTAAAAGAATGCCGGCATACAGAGCGCCCTGTATATTGCCCTGGTCATCGCGGATCGGTGCGGCAGCCACCAGGCACATACCTGCGGACTCCGAATCCTTGGCCCTTGGCTTGGCCTTTGGGGTGGACTTGAAAACGATAAAGGCCCTTTCCTCCAGGTTGCCCCCCTCGGCCTGCAGGCGCCGGGCGCTTAACACGGAAAACCCGCTTATGGTTTCCCCCCTGAGTGCTCTGGAGACAAAAGGATCATTGGAAAGATAATCCCCGGTATGATAAGGCGCTACAGTCCGGAGGATGACCCGGCCTTTGCTGTCGGTCATGGAAAAAAAATCAAACCCGGACTGCAGCCGGGCCTCCTCCAGATCCGCACGAAAAGCGCCGGATGACGGCTTGTTGTAGGCGTCTTCCACACGCTTTCCGGTGGCGAGAATGCTCACAAACAAGCGAAGGTTCTCCTGCTCGTGCTGGAGCACGCTCCATGCGGAACGAAGGTCCAGGCTGACCCGACGCTGGGCTTCGGCAAGCACATTGCCGTTGATCAGCCAGGCCCCCAGGACTCCGCAGAGCACCCCGAAGAGCATGATCACCAGCACAAAGTACAGAAATATGCGCTTTCTGATCCCCAGCCGCATTGTTACTCCGCAAATTTCAAATCAGGACCCGCACCGCTGCCTTGCGGGCGGTTATCTGTATTGGATGCGCCCATACTCAATCCGCATGGAAACCGAGAACCGCATCTACATTTGCAACAAATCGATGATATATGCTTTGCTCCACGGCTATAAAACGGGAAGTAAAATCCGGATCCACAGCCTCCTGCAAAACGGCTGTTTTCTGCAACCCCCGGATAATCCCGCAGGCATCCACCTTCTGCGGGCAGGCCGCGGTGCAGCTTCCGCAGCCAATGCACAGCCAGATCATCGAAGATTTGAGAAGCTCGGATATCATGTTAAATTGCACCATGCGCATAATAAGCTGGGGATCAAATACCCGGCGGCTGACAAAAATGGGACAGGCACTGCCGCACTCGCTGCAGTTAAAACACAAAAATGCATTGGCCGGACTTGCGCGTGCAAACCGATCTTTATCCCGCGCCTGAAACGGTGGCAACCGGCAGGTAAAATCCGAGGACAAGCCATCCATAAACTTGGATGCGGCCTCGGCCCGGGCGTATTGCAGGCGGATGCATGCAGCCCGGCAACCATCCCTGACCGATCGACTGACAGCCCCCTGCCGCACAGCCTCCATACGGGCATAAGCGGCAACCTGGACCGGTTTTACCCGATTGGGGCAAACGCTGCTGCAGCAGCGGCAACCAAGGCAGTACCAGATTTCAGGGTCGCAAACCAACTCATCCAGCAATCCCAGATAGGCCATTCTGACCAGCTTTTGCGGACGAATCCGGTTGGTACGGATATTGACCGGGCATTGCGCATCACAAGACCCGCATGTCCAGCACATGAAGCTCTCGGCATGGCTCCCCTGCTCCACACGCCGGCGTCCCGATGGATCGGGATTTATGGGAAAACCGGCGGTCATGTTTCTGCCTCTTTCTTTCTTCGCGGCGGCTCGCCCTTCATGACGATTTTTCCATGCTCGTCTGCGGCCTCCCGGTAGACCAGGTCCTGGTACAGGCATTTCTTGGGGCACGATTCCACACAGACGCCGCAATAAACACAAACAAAGGGATCGCATATCCACAACCCTTCTTTTTTATTCACCGAAAGGCAGCCGGTGGGGCATTTAAGAGCGCATATGCCGCAAAATGTGCATTTTTCAATATCAATGCCCAGTTCTCCGCGAACCCCGGTCCAGGGCTCCCGGGTTTCAAAAGGATACAGGCGGGTGGCCTTATCCGTAATCAGGTTGCGCAGGATATTCGGTGTCATTTTAAACATAACGCTGCCTTTCTATCTTTCCGTGCAGCTGATGCACGGATCAATGGACAATACAACCACCGGTACATCAGACAGATACAATCCCGGCAGAATTGACAGCAGTGCCGGCAGATTTGCAAACGTCGGGGTACGGATGCGCAAACGTTCCAGTTTTTTCTGCCCTTTGGACTTGATATAGTAGAAGACCTCTCCTCTGGGCTGTTCCACGCGGGAAATGGCTTCCCCTTCCGGGGGGGCGCCCTTGACCCGGACGGCGATATCTCCGGCAGGGATCTTACCGGCTGCCTGACGGATCATGTCGATGCTGGCAAGGACCTCCTTGAAGCGCACTTTGCATCGGGCCCAGCTGTCGCCCGCTTCTTCGATGACCGGTTCGAAATCAAGTTCTCCGAGCGCCGCATATCCCAACTGACGCATATCTCTTGCCACCCCGCTTGCCCGAAGGGTTGGCCCCACGGTCCCCAAGTCAATCGCCTGCTGGCTTGTAAGCACCCCCCGACCGACCGTTCTTTTTTTTACCGTGTAGTCATCGAGCAGCGTGGGGCCCAGTCGACGGACCTCCCGCTTGATGTTTTTCAACTCGGAGAGAATCCATTCAATCTGGTCGTCATCCAGGTCTTTCCCGACTCCGCCGATTTTGTTGACCGACACGATTACGCGATTGCCCGTAGTGGCCTCGTGAATGTCGAGCACCTTTTCCCGGATCCGCCAAAACTGCATGAAAAGGCTTTCAAATCCGAAACTGTCGGCAAAAAGGCCCAGCCACAGCAGGTGGCTGTGCATGCGGTGCAGTTCCGACCAGATAACCCGCAGGTATTTCGCCCGGGGCGGTGCCTCGATACCCATCATCTCCTCAATGCCCTGGCAATAGCACATGGCATGCATCATGGAACAAATGCCGCACACCCGTTCCACAATCTGGACGACCTGATGGTAATCCCTGGAATCAACAAGCATTTCAAGGCCACGGTGAACGAACCCCAGCGAGGGCACAACATCGGTGATCACCTCGTCGACCACGGTCAGCTTGAGGTGAACGGGCTCGGGCAAAACCGGATGCTGGGGCCCGATGGGAATTACGGTGCTTTTCATGACGCCTCCCCGGATGAATCCTCCCTGCTGTTGTCACCCTGTCCGGCCGCTTCCCCTTTTTCCGATCCAACCACGGTATAACGGCAGAACGGAACCCGGCCTCTCATTTCATTCTCGGTATAAAGCGTACCCTTAAAATCCACGGCCAGACCGGAGAAGACAACACCGAAAAGATCCTGGATTTCGTTTTCCGCAAGGAATGCGGCCAGGTATACCGGTGTGATGCTGGGCACCCGGGTTCCCTTTTGTACGCTGAGCCGCAGATGCCGCATCCCCAGGTTCAAATCAAAATGATAGATCAGCTCAACTGTTTGCCCATCGATTTCCACGGCAGTGAGCGCCACATACCTGTACCCTTCCACCTGAAGTTTTGCCGCTTCCCCCAGCAACTGGTCCATATTCACGAAAAGACTCTGGGCCTTCATTTCCGCCTCCTTTGCCTATGCCTTCGCACCACCGGATTCCGTCGGAACCCGTGCTTTCTTCTTTTCAAGGGCCCTTACCACGCCGTCAATAATGGCCTCGGGTTTTGCCGGACATCCCGGCACGTAAACATCCACCGGTATAACCCGGTCCACGCCGCCCAAAACGTTATAGGCATCCCGGAAAATTCCGCCGGACAGGCCGCAGGACCCTACAGCAACCACGATTCTGGGCTCCGGCATCTGATCATAGAGGTTTTGCAGCACTTTGGCATTGCGGGGGTTCACTGTTCCTGTAACAATAAGAATATCGGCATGCATGGGATTGCCCACATTGATGATCCCGAATCGCTCCACATCATAAACCGGGGTCAGGCATGCAAGCAACTCGATGTCGCATCCATTGCAACTGCCGCAGTCAAAATGCAGCAGCCAGGGCGACTTGATCCGCGAACGGGCGGCAAACCGGCTGTACATTTGCGCAAACCATTTCATGGTATTTCCCTCTTTTTGCAAAACTGCAAAGGCTTGCTATTCCATGGCCAGCCACAAAAGATTCACCGCAGCCAGGGCAAGCCCCATGGCCCACACGTACCCGATCATCCACCGCCAAGTCATACGTGCCGTAGCATTGTCCACGATAATTTCAAAAAAATAGGCCGCCAGAAGCAACACCACCATCCCGATCCAGTGGGTGGCCCAGAACAGTGCGCAAAATCCCAGAAGCAGCACAATCTCATACCAGTGAGCGATTTCGGTCAGCGCCAGGTTCAGGCCGGAATAATCCGTAAGCACACCCTTGACGAGTTCCTGGTGTGCGTGATGGGAAGTGGACAGGTCAAACGGGGATTTTCTGAGCTTGATGGTCAGGGCGTAGCCCAGGGCCACGAACAGAAACGGCAGGCGAAA
>JAIPES010000038.1 GCA_021737045.1 Desulfobacteraceae bacterium
GTCGATTTTCAGATGGCGCTGTAAAAAGTTCAAGATCAAGGCTTGCGCGATTTCGAAGAATGCAGCGTACTTATCCGTACGTGAAATTCTGAGAAATCGCGCGTAACGCAGATATTGGACTTTTTGCGGTGCCATCAACTTTGAACCTTGAACTTTGAACGAAGTTACTTAGAAGCACCCGGGCAACAGGACTTGCAAACCCTGCCCGGGTGTTTTATGCTTGGGGCCATGAAAAAATCAAGAAAAAAGCCCAAGCACAAAAAGGAAAACGCCATTGGCCTGGCCTGGTATTCCCGGCAGCAATGGGAGATCCTCAAGCAGGTGGCAGATGATGCCGAAAGCCTGGCACCGACGTTTGCCCGGTGGGAGGCCAATGCGGAAAACGCGGCCAGAATGCTGCGCCAGTCCGGCTATGCGGTTAAAATTGTGGACATTGATGTCACCGAGCTTCTCCAGTGGTGCAAATCCAATAACCGACCTTTGGACGGAGAGGCCAGAAGCGACTTTGTGGAAGAAAAAATCCAGGACAGCCGCTTTGCCCGCGGGCCGGGTTCCAAAGACCGGACATAACATTTAAAAAAACAGAAATCCAAATCCATGAACCGTTTGCAAAAAAACCCGGCCCGCCCCATCTGGGAGGATCCGGATACCGGAAAAATTTACATCATTGACCAGCGACAACTGCCGCAGCAGATGGTTGTATCCGAACTGGCAGACGTGGATGATGTAATTTTTGCCATCTGCGAAATGATGGTCCGGGGTGCGCCTTTAATCGGGGTAACCGGAGCCTACGGGGTTTACCTGGCGTTTGCCGCCAATGCTTCAGACCCGGATGAAGCGGCCCGGCAGACCCGGCGCATCCGCAGGGCCCGGCCCACAGCCGTCAACCTGGCCTGGGCCGTGGATCAGACCCTTGAAAAAGCCATGTCCGCGGACAAGGACAGCCGCGCAGAAGCCGCGCGCACCCATGCTGCGGCCATTGCCGAACAGGAGGCGGAGAATTCCCGGTTGATCGGAGAACACGGCCTGCCGCTGATTGCCGAAATTGCGGCAAAAAAGCCCGGGCAGCCGGTCAATATCCTGACCCACTGCAATGCCGGCTGGCTGGCCTGCATTGCCCACGGCACGGCAACAGCCCCGATATACGAAGCCCATAGGCAGGGTATTGACGTGCACGTGTGGGTGGATGAAACCCGGCCCTTAAACCAGGGGGCCCGGCTCACGGCATGGGAACTGGGTGCCGCGGGTGTGGCCCACACGGTGATCACCGACAATGCCGGGGGACACCTGATGCAAAAGGGGCTTGTGGACCTGGTGATCGTGGGCACGGACCGCACCACGTATACCGGAGATGTGGCCAACAAAATCGGCACCTATTTAAAGGCCCTGGCAGCCCGGGACAACGGCATTGCCTTTTACGTGGCCCTTCCCTCGTCCACCTTTGACTGGCAGATCCGCGACGGTGTGGGCGAAATCCCCATAGAAACGCGCGACTCCGACGAAGTGCGCTACATGCCCGGGGTGGAAAAAAACAAAGCGCATCTGCTGATGCCCGAAGACAGCCAGGCGGCCAATTATGCCTTTGACGTAACCCCGGCGCGCCTGGTCACAGGCTTTATCACCGAAAAGGGGGTGTGCATGGCCGAAGAAACCGCCATCAAGACCCTTTTTCAAAAACACAGCCCATGACTGTTTCGTAAAAAATAAGTTTTTAGACGGTGCCATCAGCCCAAAAATCATAAAACCCTTGACTTGCCAGGCTGCAGCCGGTTAGGTAAAAGCCCATGCTAAACGATCTGGAAAAAAAAGTAGTGGCCGCCATCCAGGGAGATATCCCGGTATCGGCCCGGCCGTACCGGGATATTGCCGAACGCATTGGTTCAGACGAAGAAACCGTTCTCTCCGTTTTGGAAAATCTGCACCAGCGGGGGCTGATCCGGCGTTTCGGGGCCACCCTTCGCCACCAGAAATCCGGTTTTACGGCCAATGCCATGGTGGCCTGGCAGGTGGCGGAAAGCCGGGTGGATGCGGTGGGCGAAAAAATGGCCCAAAACCCGGCCGTGTCCCACTGCTACCGGCGCAATGCCCATGAAAAATGGCCATACAACCTCTATACCATGATTCATGCCAATGACCGCGAAACCTGCCATGATTTGGCCCGGCAGCTTTCCGGGCAGACCGGGGTCACCGACTACACCCTTTTGTTTTCCGACCGGGAACTGAAGAAAACCTCCATGGTTTACTTTGAAGATGAACTGGACACGGAAGAATAATTTGTCCATACCTTTCTTGCTTCCATGAGCGCTGCTGCCCACATCCTTTGCATCAATCCCTGGATTCATGATTTTGCGGCCTATGATTTCTGGGCCCGGCCCCTGGGCCTGCTTTACCTGGCCGGCCTGCTGCGGGATCACGGATGCCGGGTCACGTTCATCGACTGCCTGGACCGGTTCCATCCCCGTCACCCCCGGACTGACCCGGCAGCCAGATGCGGCCGGGGTCCTTACCGCAAAACCCCCATTGCCCAACCCGAACGCCTGATGGACGTGCCCAGGCGTTATTGCCGCTACGGGGCCGATCCCGAATGGATCACCGCGGATCTCAGGGCCGCCGGGCAGCCGGACATGGTCCTGGTCACTTCCCTGATGGCCTACTGGTACCCGGGGGTGGCTGAAACCATTGCCGCGGTCAGATCGGTTTATCCGAAAGTGCCTGTTGTGCTCGGCGGGGTGTATGCCACCCTGTATCCGACGCATGCAGCCCGGGCCACAGGGGCGGACAGGGTCATCTGCGGCCACGGGGAACAGGCGGTTTTTGAAGCACTGGAAGATTACACCGGCTGGTGTATCCGGCCAAAGACAAATCCTGAGGACATCAATGCCCTGCCCCGGCCCGCCCTGGACCTGCAGCGCGGCCTGCCCTTTGTGCCGGTGCGCACTTCCCGGGGATGTCCGTTTTCATGTGATTACTGCGCAAGCAGCCTGATTGAGCCGCGCCTTGAAAAGCGCAATCCCGAAGACGTGGTCGCTGAAATCCGGTCATGGCACAAGTGGTGCGGAGTCAGGGATGTGGTGTTCTATGATGACGCCCTGCTGGTCAATGCTGAAAAACATTCAGACATCATTTTTGACATGCTTGCAGGCTCGGGCATGGATCTGCGCCTGCACACGCCCAATGCCCTGCATGTGCGAAACATCACGGCCAAAACCGCAAAGCGCATGCATGCCGCAGGCATGCAAACGTTGCGCCTGGGCGTGGAGACGACCGATTTTGAAAAAAGGGGAATGGACCACAAGGTGGGGGCGGAGGAATTTTTCCGGGCTGCGGCATATCTCAGGGAGACGGGCTTTTCGGAGAAACACATGGGCGCCTACCTGCTGGCCGGCCTGCCGAACCAGGATCCCGGAGAGGTGGAAGCCTCCATTGACGGGGTCAAGGCCGCGGGCATCACCCCGATCATTGCCTGGTATTCCCCCATTTGGGGCACAAAAATGTGGGATGCGGCTTGCGCCGCATCCCGTTATGACCTTGCCGCAGATCCGGTGCTGACCAACAACGCAGTCATGCCCTGCCTGCCGGCGTTTTCATGGGACCTGGCCGCGCGGTTCAAGGACCGGATCCGAAAATAATCCGATATTCAATCAATCCAGCAGTTCCAGTGCTTTTTCCACCACATTGCCCGCGGTAAAGCCGTACTCGGCCATTACCCGGCCGCCCTTGCCTGAGGCGCCGAAATCATCCACGCTGATCACCGCGCCGCGGGTGCCGGTATATTTGTGCCAGCCCTGACTGATCCCGGCCTCCACTGCCAGGCGCACCGGCACATCCGGGGACAGGACCTGGTTTCTGTAATCCGCAGGCATCTGCTCAAAGCGCTCCATACAGGGCATGCTCACCACCCGGGCCTGCTTGCCCTTTTCCGCCAGGATCTGCTGCGCCTCAACTGCCAGCGACACTTCCGAGCCGCTGGCCAGAATCAATATATCCGGGCTGCCCTGGGCATCGGAAATCACATAGGCGCCGTTTTGCAGGCCTTCGGCCGGGGAAAGCCTGTTTCTGTCAAACACGGGCAGTCCCTGGCGGCTCAAAATCAGGGCCGTGGGGTGGTCGGTGGCGGAAATCGCCATTTTCCAGGCTTCAGCTGTCTCATTGGCGTCAGCCGGGCGCACCACGAAAAGCCGCGGGATGGCCCGCAGGGCCGCCAGGTGCTCCACCGGCTGGTGGGTGGGGCCGTCTTCGCCCACGGCCAGACTGTCGTGGGTAAATACATAGACAGCCGGTACGTTCATAAGGGCGGCCAGGCGAACGGCCGGCCGCATGTAGTCGGAAAACACCAGAAACGTGCCGCCAAAGGGCCGCACACCGCCGTGGAGCCACATGCCGTTGACAATGGCGCCCATAACATGCTCGCGCACGCCGAATCGGATGTTGCGGCCGTCATATGACGCCTTGCTGAAATCGGTCTCACCGTTGATCAGGGTCTTGTTGGAAGGAGCCAGATCCGCAGATCCGCCCAGCAGTTCGGGCATCTTTCCGGCAATGGCGTTTAGCACCGCACCCGAGGCCTTGCGCGTTGCCACGGGTCCATCTTCCGGGGCAAACACCGGAATATCGGCATCCCAGCCCTGTGCGGGCTCATGGGCCATACGGCGGCGAAATTCCGCTGCCAGCTCCGGAAACGCTTTCTGGTATGCGGAAAACCGCTGGTTCCAGTCGGATTCGCTCTGCTGACCGTTTTCAACGCACTGGCGCATATGGGCAAGGGCCGAATCCGGCACGCAGAACAGGCTGTCTGCCGGGCATCCCAGAAACTGCTTGGTCAGCCGCACTTCCTCTTCACCCAGGGGCGCGCCGTGGGCGTCTGCAGAACCCTGCTTGTTGGGGCTGCCATATGCGATATGGGTGCGCATGACCACCATGGAGGGCCGGTTGTTATCTGCCCGGGCTTCCCCCACGGCCCTGCGGATCTGTTCCACATCATTTCCGTCGGCCACTTCCAGCACCTGCCAGCCGCAGGCGGAAAAGCGCCGGCTCACATCCTCGGTAAAGGTAATATCCGTGCTGCCCTCAATGGAGATCTGGTTGTCGTCATAGATGCAGATCAGTTTTGAAAGCCCCAGATGGCCCGCAAGGGATGCGGCTTCCTGGGAAATGCCTTCCATGAGATCGCCGTCTCCGCACAGGACATAGGTATAATGGTCCACGATCTGGTGGCCCGGCCGGTTGAACACTGCTGCCATGTGGCTTTCGGCCATGGCAAAGCCCACTGCGCTGGCAATGCCCTGGCCCAGGGGGCCGGTGGTGATTTCCACGCCCGGGGTATGACCGGCTTCCGGGTGGCCAGGGGTTCGGCTTCCGTACTGGCGGAAATTCTTTAAATCGTCTATGCTCACATTATAGCCGCACAAATGCAGCACAGCATAAAGCATCATGGAGGCATGGCCCGCAGACAGGACAAACCGGTCGCGGTCCGGCCAGGCGGCATTTTGGGGATTGTGGGCCATGAAATGCCGCCACAGCACGTAAGCGGCCGGAGCCATGCCCAAAGGCGCGCCGGGATGTCCGGATGCGGCCTTTTCAATGGCATCCATGGACAGGGCCCGGATGGTGTTGATGCTGGCCAGTTCGGTGTCTTCAGAGGTTCCGGCCGGATCTGGCTTTTTCATGAGATACTCCTTTTGGCTGTCCGTTCCAGTTTGAACAATATTTGCCGGGGCCGGCCTGTGGCCCCTTTTGTTTACAGGGCCCTTAAAAACTCGGGACGAAGGGCGACTTTACCCTCCAGGGCGTCATCGATCATGCGCAGGGTCTTGTCCTTTTCCTCCGGCAGTTTGGCCCGGATGGGCAGATAATTGGATGCGTGGTTGGCATGGAAAAGCCCGCCGGACAGATCCGTGGCAGCCAGCATGGTCCTGAGTTCCGCCAGCATTTCCGCAGATCCCGGCAGCTCAAAACGGCCGGCCTCATAATCCTGGTGCAGAGGCGTGCCCGGAATCAGCATCAGGGAAAGCGCGCCCACATAATCCGGATCCATGGCAGACAGCACCCGGCCGGTTTCCTCGGCATGCACCCGGGAGCGCTCCCGCCCGGCCAGGCCCAACAGCGCGGTCACAGACAGCTTGATGCCGGCATCCTTGATCTTGCGGCCCATTTCAATCATCTTCTTTGAACCCGCGCCCTTGTTAACGGCTTTCAGGGTCTGGTCATCACCGCTTTCAAGCCCGAGGTAAACAATGCCCAGGCCATGGTCCCGCAGCTCTTCAAGTTCTTCCGGACTTTTCATGGATATACCCTTGGCATTGGCATACAGGCCAACCCGTTTGACCCAGGGCAGCTGCTTTTCAATTTCCCGGAAATACTTGATCAGCCGCTTCCGGGGAACGATTAAGGCATCCCCGTCGCAGATAAACACCCGGTCCTGCCGCTTGAAGTGCCTGGCGGCGTAGGCGATATCAGCCATGATGGTTTCATCCGGCTTGATCTTGAACCGCTCGGACTTGTAGGTGCCGCAAAAGGTGCACTTGTTGTGCGAGCAGCCCACGGTGACCTGCAGCAAAATGCTGTCTGCCTCGCTTGGCGGACGAATAACCATGCCTTCATAATGCATAACAAAAACTCCTTTAAAAGACTTTCAATCAACGGCCGCAGCCGAAAATGATTTTCCACACACACTGCAAAAATAATAATATAATTATAAATCAGGATAAATAAAGGCTTTCGGCCTGTTCTTTTATCCAGTCTGCGGATCAATTGCAACCCTTTTTCATTGCACCGGGACACCTGGCAGCCAACCGCCGGGTTTACATGCAAAATAACTTCTGTTAAACAGCATCAATCTTTTCTTCAATCCGCCGGAAAGGTATAACATAATGATTTCAAAGTATATAAGCCGTAAGGCAAACCAATGGCAAAACCTGCGCAACCGCCGCCGGGTCCTGATCATCGAAGATTTCAGAGTCAGAAGCCAGCACTTTCAGAGCTATCACCAGGGCCAATGCCTGGTGGATTTTGTGGGCAATTTTGAAAACATGGACGCGCACTGGCAGATTCTTTCCGAAAAAACCGGCCTTGAAAAACCGCCCGGCAGCTACCGGCACACAGGGGCGGAAACCGGCTGAAAAAACTTCCCCTGGACCTGGAAGCCGCCAGACTCATCAGCCGGCGTTACAGCACAGATATTGATCTTCTCGGCTACCGGCAGGAAATTGATCAGTGGCTGTCCTGGAAGGCAAAACAGGCATCAGAAGAAAATGAAATTGACAAGGCCGGACCGATGCATTAAGCATGGCGGCAAAACTGCGGTTTTGGCGCAACCTTAAAAAACACCGGATGCCCCATGGACAAAACAGAAAAAAAGACTGAAAACATGCCGCTTTCGCCGGATACCATTGAAACCGGGATGCTTGAACCCATTGAATATGCCTACGGCAGCCGGCGCGATATTGAAATCGTCATTGACCAGCCCGAGTACACGGCGGTCTGCCCCAGAACCGGGCTGCCGGATTTCGGATGCATTACCATCTCCTATGTGCCCTTCGGACATATCATTGAACTCAAATCTTTGAAATACTACCTGCTCCAGTACAGAAACGTGGGCATCTTCTATGAAAACGCGGTCAACCGGATTCTCGATGATCTGGTGGCCGTGCTCGCCCCAGGGCAGATGACCGTAACCGGGCAGTTCACCGCAAGGGGCGGGATTTCCACCACTGTCACGGTCCGCTACCCGGACTGATTTGCCCATACCCTTCACCTGAAAAATAAAACGAGCGCTCGTTTTTTATTGACAGGCCCGGCCCGCGGATGTAAAAAAGCGCAAAAACCCAAGCAAAAAGGCCCGCACCCGAGCCATGCCGCACCTGCCCAACATGTCCGTGCCAGCGGAAGACTTCGACGATTTCCGCAAAATGACCCTCTTGTCCATGGAGGAGATCTGCAGGGATATTTTTAAGGAAAACCAGCACCGCATCAAGATCAAAAAAGAGGCGGTTGCGGTGCGCAACCTGGTCAACATCTTCCATACCACCCTTCAGATTTCCAATGAAAAAGGTTTTCAGACCATGAGCCTTCGGGATTTGAGCCGGGTTTCAGGGCTTTCCATGGGTGCGCTGTATTCCTATTTTTCCAGCAAGGACGAACTGCTGGAAATGATCCAGAACCAGGGCCGGCGCATTACCTTAAAAATTCTTTCCCAACGCATCAGGGCCGGGGATGCGCCCTCGGTTCAGCTCCAGACCGCCATCCGCACCCATTTATACCTTACCGAGGTCCTGCAGCCATGGTTTTATTTCTCCTACATGGAAGCCAAAAACCTCAAAAAAACCCATCGCAAAAAAGCCATTGAAAGCGACCTGGTTACAGAGGAAATCATCCGGGAAATTTTGGAAAAGGGAGCGGAAAAAGGCGAGTTTAGAGTTGACCACCCCATGCTGACCGCCGCGGTGATCAAGGCCATGCTCCAGGACTGGTATCTGAAGCGCTGGAAATATTCGGGAAGAAAAATCCCGGTTCAGGCTTATGCGGATTTTATCATTGAATTCGTGGAAGCCCTGGTGCTGCGGAAATCTTCGGAAAGCAGCCGCTGATACCCATCCAGAAGCGCACAGGCCTCGTCTAAGCCGGTAATCTGCGTTACGGCCTGCCGAAACGCGCTGGCCTGGGGCAGGCCCTTTAACAGCCATCCCAGACGGCTTCGCATGAGCCGGCATGCATGGACCTCCCCGTATACACCGCACATCAGGTTTGCGTAATTTCTCATGGCGCAAAAGCGCATTTCCAGATCCGGCTCAGGCGCAGGCCGGCCTTCGAGCAGGGCCCGGATCTGGGCGAAAATCCACGGATTGCCCATGGCGGCCCGGCCCACCATCACCGCATCGCAGCCGGTCTGCCGCATCATTTCCAGGGCATCTGCGGCATGACGGATATCACCGTTTCCGATCACGGGAATGGAAACCCGGTCTTTGACCCTGCCGATCACGGCCCAATCGGCTGTGCCGGAAAACCGCTGCTGTACGGTGCGCGGATGGACGCACACCGCATCCACGCCCAGGTCCTGCGCCATTTGCGAAAGTGCCAGGGCGTCTTTGCCCGAATCATCCCACCCGGTCCGGATCTTGATGGTCACCGGAACGGATACAGCCTGGCGCACTGCTGCAATCACGGCCCCGGCCGCATTGAGATCCTTCATCAGGGCCGCTCCGGCCCCGGTTTTCATCACCTTTTTCACCGAGCAGCCGAAATTGATGTCCACAATATCGGCCCCGGCCTGTTCCACCATGGAGGCGGCTTTTGCCATCATATGCGGCTTTGCCCCGAAAATCTGGACGCTGAGGGGCTTTTCATCGGCTGCGTGATCCATCATCTGCAGGGTTTTGCCGGAATTCTGGTACAGGGCGTTTGCGCTTAGCATCTCGGTGCACACCAACGCACACCCGTTTTCCCGGATCATGCGCCGGAAAGGCGCATCCGTGATACCGGCCATGGGCGCCATGACCGTGGGCGGAGATATCACAATATCGCCGATTGCAAATAAAGGGTTGTCAGTGTTCATTTATATACCCGTACCGGGATTGGCATAGCAATACAGACAATTGTGAAAACAGGGCTGATCGGCATAGCCGCCGATGTCTCTTGACGTCATGCATCCGCAGCCCTTTTTCCGGCGCTGCCCCGCATCCTTTTGAAACGAAAGCCGGCCGCCGAACAATTCCACCAGATACGCATTGGGAATGCAGGCGCCGGGAAAAACCCGGGTGCCTGAAGGCAAAGCCTCCAGTATCTGCTGCTCACAGCAAAGATAAAGCGACATGCCCAGGCTTTCAAGCAGGCGCTGCATGCGCACCACCACCCGGACTTTTTTCTCAAGGGGCGGATCAATCCAGGCAAACCCGTCTGCCGGGGGCTTGCGCCGCCTGACCTTGGCATACAGATCCACAAAACTCGTCACGCACCGCCGGACCCCGAATCCGGCCATGGCCCGTGCGATTGTTTCAAAATCACCAAGATTGCTCTGTGCCCCGTTTGCCGCAGTGCGGAAAAAACATACGGGATCAAACCGCCAGACAACAGTCTGTGCCCCGAAGCGCCGGCAAAGTTCACGGGCCTGTTCCAGCCGGTCGGCCACGGGGACAATGCCGGGTTCCAGCAGCGGGGAGCCGGAATTGAGCGTAAAGTTAAAAAACAGGTGATAGCCGGTTTTGCACAGCCGAGGTCCGCAGCCCTTGTCCAAAAACAGGGAAAAATCCTTGGACCAGAATACAATGGTATGCACGTCTGCCGGGCCTGCGGAAACCGGGTAAACGACCTGGTTGTAGGGATTTTTCACCGCAAAGGATTGCCGGGCGATGCCTTCCATGAACCAGTCCATATAAAAGGCGGGAATATCGGTGCGCCGGGAAGCAGAGAGGACGATCGCATTTTTCATGGCCAAAAGCTTTTTACCGCATCCGCTGTTTGTCAGGAAGAAAGCCCTGCGGCCGGGGTCAGTTTTTTCGCTCCTGACCGTTTTTGCCGATTCATCAAATGCCTTTGCTTAAAATTTACAAACCCGCCCTGCTTTCCTCAAACAGTTTGATATTTTTGCGCAAAAACGCTCAATGTCGCTTCAAAAGCAGACCCCGCCCTTGGACTTCCTTGGAGGTGTTTCCCCCGGATCGCAGCCCAGGACCGAACACTGCAAATAACTTTTTGCCGGATGATTCAAAGCTTTGATTTTATTTTTTTGAACCTTGAACATTGAACTTTGAACCTTGAACCAAGTTATTTAGAAGTCTGATTTCAGATGGCGCCGTAAAAAGTTATTTGGGCTTGCGGTCCTTCAGGGAAATCACTGTTCCGCCGGAATCGTCGGTGCTGCCCTGCCCGCTTGTACCGGGCTCCTGCTTTTCGGTCCCCTCCTGTTTTTCCGAAACCTGCTCCTCTTGCTCCTCCTGATCCTCCGGGGGCTCGACCTTTTCCAGGCGCATGCGATTGCCGCCCATGGTAAATTCCGCTCCATTAATGTAAGTGTCGCGCAGAATCCAGGTCACGGTCTGCACGGGCACCTGCAGCAGCATGAGCTTGATCTGAAACCAGTCCTTTTTTACGTCTGGGGCTATATCTTCCACCCGGGCAAATACCACGGGCTGGTCTTCATGATAAATCAACACAATATCGTTTTCTGCAGCCATATATCCTCTTTTTGCATGAAAAAAATCTTTTGGCGGGTATTGTATCAAGCAGATGACAGGCAGTTCAACCCTTTTTGCCATAACCCGGGATTCAGTCGTTTCGGCCGGGGGCAAAAAGGGTTTTGATCCAGTAAAAAAAGCTGTTTTCCGAAAGGTTCTGCCGGTCGAGCCGGTCAATATCCCGGTTTAGCTGCCCGATATCGGCAAACCAGGCCGCCCTTTTGACAAGCCGGCGCTCCGGATCCAGCTCGCGCACGACCCGGGCGGGGTTGCCCGCGGCAATCACGTTGGGGGGCACATCGCGCACCACCACCGAGCCTGCGCCGATAATGCTGTTTTCCCCGATGGTCACGCCCTTGCACACGGTTGTGCGGTCGCCGAGCCACACATTGTCCCGGATGTAAACCGGTGCGGTCTCACCGATGGTGTGCAGCCGGTCATAGGTGCCGTGCCAGTCCGCATCCGTAATAAAGCTGCTGCCCGCCATCATGCAATTATCGGCAATCACGATTTCATGGGCCGAGCTGATGCGCACCCCGGGACAGACCAGACAAAAATCGCCCATGGCGATTTTTCCCATGCCCGGCTTTTCCGGCCACACGGTCAGGCGGACCTTTTTGTCCGAAGTGGTCAGGATGTTGACATGCTGCCCGATGGTAACGGGAGCGCCGAAAATCTTGATATTCCAGGGATGCACGCACATGGCCCCCGGCCCCAGGGCGTCGAGCTGGGGCCGGATAAAACGGCGGGTATAGGCATCCTGAAACCGGGTAAAGGCGCGCTTGAGGAAATAGGGTCGATGATCTTTTCGCAAAAAAACCTGCAGGATTTAAAGGGTTAGGCAAAAAGGCCGGATTCCTCCCAGAATCCGTGATGAAACAAACAGCTTGCCGGGGTCAGATGATAAAGGGCGTCTGCGGCCATGAGCACCACCGCGTTGGTCCAGGTGATTTTTTCCTCCGGCCAGATCACCATGTCGGGATAGGTAAATCCGCACCAGTAGGAGCCGTCTTCAAAACGGCGCTCATGCATCCAGTTGAAAATGATCCCGGCAATCCGCTCATTTCCGGAAGCCGCCAGGGCAAGCACGCACTCGCAGGTTTCGGCCACCGTCACCCAGGGACGGTTGGAAACACAGAGCACGCCCATGTCTTCGACCACGAATTTTTTCCAGTACTGGTCAAAGCGTTTGCGTGCCGCCCCGCCCGTAACCGCACCTGAAAGTACCGGGTAAAACCAGTCCATGGAATAATGAGACTTGGCGATATTAAACAGGTGATAGCCGTTTTGCACGGCCTTTTTCAGCCGAAAGGCTGCAGAAAGCCATTTGCTGCAGCCTTTTCCCAGAAGCCGGCCCATGGCAATGGCGCACTTCAGGCTCATGTAAATGGAGCTCGAACCGGTGAGAAGGGCCATGGGATCGACTTTCAGATCCGGGCTCATGGCCCAGTAGATCTCTCCGGTGGGTGCCTGAAGGCTTAAGGCAAATTCCATTGCCCGGCGCACCGGTTCCCACATTTCGGCCACAAAGGCCTCATCGCCTGTCACCAGGTAATAGTGATACACGCCCACGGCGATATAGGCGGTGACGTTTGTATCCCGGGTCTGGTCCAGGGGCCGGCCGTCCTGGTAAGCCGCATACCAGCTTCCGTCTTCCAGCTGCCGGGCTGCCAGCCATTGATATGCCCTTTTTGCGCGCTCCGGATACCCGCCGATGGCCAGCCCCATGGCCGATTCCACATGATCCCAGGGATCGGTTTTGCCGCCGTCATGCCAGGGAATCTCCCCATCTGACCTCTGGGTCCGGGCAATGCGTTCCGATACCTGATCCAGTTCCACCCCGGCCGGCTGCTTCTTGCGTAACACCTCCAGATCCATTCTCGCGTGGCCTTTCCCGTCATCTAAATCATCTGCGTGAGCGGCACACAGCCGCACCCTTCCCGCCAGACCCGCCCGGCCCGGATATCGGCTGACAGCGGACTGTTGGATTATTTTTTCCAACCTTGAGCGATTTTTTTAAAATAATCAATATGCCAAAATTCAATTACGAAAGCAATTTTTTTTACCCTTTTACACGATATGCGGCATCAGCGCCCAGACAATCGCCCACAAATCCGAATCCGGCAACTTGTCCAGACACACGATGCCGCCGTTCTGGAACTTAAAAACCGTGTAATCCGTTTTTCCCGTGGTCAGGTAAGAGGCCATGCGCTCCATAAACGGCAAATGACCCACGAGCATGAGATTTTCATCCGATCGGATCTGCCCGGCAAAGGCTTTGGGGTCATCCAGGGCCTTTAAACCCCCGGTTTCGGCCACACCTGCAACATTGCGCTTTTTGGCAAAAATATCAGCCGTCTGCCGGGCACGTTTTTTCTCGCTGTGCAGAATCCGGTCGATTTTTACCCCGTAAACAGCCGCGGTATCGGCAATTCTTTCCACCTCGTCTATGCCTTGCTCGGAAAGCCCCTGTTTTTCATCAATTTCCTTTGGAAGGTGTTGACCGTGCTGAACCAGATAAAGTGCCATTTTCATTGCCTCCTTTCTGCGCCTTTAAACATCGGTTCCCCCGCCGGCGGACACATTGGGTGGCCGCGGTCCGGGGGCTGCATTCTCTGTTTTCTACCATAATGCAGAGATGACAGGGATTCAAATCCAAACCAGAAGAAGAAATCGGATTTTTTTGCATAACCTCTTGCCATGGGCGGCCTTGTTTCGATAAGAACAGGTAACCTGAATTTTTCATTTTACTCCATGGATTCAATCAGGTAAGCATGCGGCAGTAAAAAATAAAAAGGCCTGAAACTGCAAACAAAGGAAAGCGCATTTATGGGCGGACTTTTCGGATGTACAATGAAAACCGACTGCACAATGGACCTGTTTTACGGAACCGATTATCATTCCCATCTCGGCACCAAGCGGGGCGGCCTTGCCGTCAAAAACAGCCAGGGCATGGCCAAGGCCATCAAAAACATCGAAAACAGCTATTTTCGCACCAAATTCGAATCCGAGCTTCCCAATCTTCATGGCAACAAGGGCATCGGGGTGATCAGCGACCATGATTCCCAGCCATTGATCATTGGATCGCATCTGGGCAATTTCGGCATTGCCACGGTGGGCCGCATCAATAACCTGGCGGAACTGGCCCGCTCGGCTTTCAGCCGGGGCATTCATTTCTCCGAGGTGGGCGAAGGCGCAGTCAACCCCACGGAATGCGTCGGGATGCTCATCAACCAGGAAAACAGTTTTGTCAACGGCATTGTCAGTGCCCAGGCCGCCATCCGTGGATCCTGCACCCTGCTGCTTCTCACGGAAAAAGGCATCTACGCCGCCAGGGACCGGCTCGGCCGAACCCCACTGGTGATCGGCAAAAAGCAGGGCGCCCACGCAGTCTCATTTGAAACCACGGCATTTTTCAACCTCGGATACGAAGCCGTCCATTACCCGGGGCCCGGAGAAATCGTTTTTATTACTGCAGAGGGCTATGAAACCGTCCGTCCGCCCGGCCCGGACATGCAGGTCTGCGCCTTTTTATGGGTCTATTACGGTTATCCGGCATCCAGCTACGAAAACATCTCCGTGGAGCAGGTGCGCTACCGCTGCGGACAGGCCCTGGCCCGAGCCGATGACATGGAGGTGGACCTGGTTTCGGGCATTCCGGATTCGGGCATCGGCCATGCCATCGGGTATGCAAATGAAAAAAAGGTGCCCTACGGCCGGCCCTTTGTCAAGTACACCCCCACCTGGCCCCGGAGCTTTATGCCCCAAAACCAGAACGACCGGGACCTGGTGGCCCGGATGAAGCTGATTCCGGTCACGTCCCTGATTTCCGGTCAACGCCTGCTGTTCTGTGATGACTCCATTGTCCGGGGCACCCAGCTCAAAGACAATGTCCGCACCCTGTTTGATGCAGGGGCCCGGGAAGTGCACATGCGCATTGCCTGCCCCACCCTGGTCTATCCGTGCCTTTATCTGAATTTCTCAACATCGCGCTCTACCCTGGATCTTGCGGGACGCAAGGCCATCTTCGACATGGAGGGACAGGAACAGGAGGAAACCATCCGAAGGTATGCGGACCCGGATACCCGGCAGACCACCGATATGGTGGAACATATCCGCAAAAAACTCGGACTCAATACCCTGAAATACCAACGTCTTGAAGACATGATTGCAGCCATCGGCCTGCCCAAGGAAAAACTGTGCACCCATTGCTGGGACGGCAGCAGCTATGATTGAGATAAGCCTGTAAAAAGTCTTTTTTACAGGCAGTGTTAAGTTTTAAGTGATTAAGTGTTAAGTAAAATCAAAAAGTTGTCTCTTTAGTGGTTGACGGTGATATCCGTTTTTAGGACTTTTTACGGCACCATCAAGTGTTAAATAGCATTAAGAAATTATTTGTTGGTCATAAAGGAGAAAATATGCCCAAGCGCACTGACATCCACAAGGTTATGATTATCGGCTCAGGGCCCATTATCATCGGTCAGGCCTGCGAGTTTGACTATTCCGGCACCCAGGCGTGCAAGGCCCTGCGGTCACTGGGATATGAAATCGTGCTGGTCAATTCCAACCCGGCGACGATCATGACCGATCCGGAAATGGCAGATGTTACCTACATCGAACCGCTGAACCCGGAAAACCTGACACGCATCATCGACAAGGAGCGCCCGGATGCGCTTTTGCCCAATCTGGGCGGCCAGTCCGCGCTCAACCTCTCCTCGGAGCTGGCCAAGCTGGGCGTGCTTGAGCGCTTCGGCGTCAAGGTTATCGGGGTCAACATCGAAGCCATCCAACGGGGCGAGGACCGCACGGCCTTTAAGGAAACCATGGACCGGCTCGGCATTGAAATGCCGGAAAGCCGGGCGGTAATCAGCGTGGAGGACGCCGAGGCCGTGGCCGCCGAACTCGGGTATCCCGTAGTGATCCGGCCGGCCTATACCATGGGCGGCACCGGCGGCGGAATGGTCTACAATGTGGAGGAACTGCAAACCATTGCCGCCCGGGGCCTGGCCGCCAGCTACATCAACCAGATCCTTGTGGAGGAATCGGTTCTTGGCTGGGAGGAACTGGAACTGGAAGTTGTACGGGATACCAACAACAACATGGTCACGGTCTGCTTTATTGAAAACGTGGATCCCATGGGCGTGCACACAGGCGATTCCTTCTGCACCGCGCCCATGCTCACCATATCCCCGGAGCTGCAGCAGAAACTCCAGGACTACAGCTACGCCATTGTCGAGGCCATCGAGGTCATCGGCGGCACCAATATTCAGTTTGCCCACAACCGGGAAACCGGCCGGGTGGTGGTTATCGAGATCAACCCCCGGACTTCTCGCTCCTCGGCTTTGGCCTCAAAGGCCACCGGCTTTCCCATCGCTTTTATATCCGCGCTTCTGGCCGGCGGCATCACCCTGGATGAAATGCCCTACTGGCGCGACGGCACCCTTGAAAAATACACGCCGTCGGGCGATTACGTGGTGGTAAAATTCGCCAGATGGGGCTTTGAAAAGTTTCCCGGCGTGGACGACAAGCTCGGCACCCAGATGCGGGCTGTGGGCGAAGTCATGAGCATTGGCAAACACTACAAGGAAGCTTTGCAAAAAGCCATCCGGTCTCTGGAAATCAACCGTTACGGCCTGGGCTTTGCAAAGGATTTCAATGAAAAGCCCCTCAAGGAACTGCTCGACGACATTGCCACACCCACCAGCGAGCGCCAGTTTCTCATGTACGAAGCCCTTCGAAAGGGCGCAGGCGTGGATCAGCTCCATGAGCTGACCCGGATCAAACCCTGGTTTATCCAGCAGATGAAGGAACTGGTGGAGCTTGAAGAAAAGATCCTGGCCGCCCCGGGCCAGCTTCCTCCGGACGACCTGCTGATTGCCGCCAAAAAAGACGGGTTTGCCGACCGGTATCTGGCCCGGATTCTGGGCATTGAAGAAATTGCGATCCGGGAGAAACGAAAGGCCCTGGGCGTTGAAGAGGCCTGGGATGCCGTGCCTGTATCCGGGGTGGCGGATGCGGCCTATTATTATTCCACTTATAACGCCGAAAACAAGGTCTCTGCCAGCAGCCGCAAAAAAATCATGGTGCTCGGCGGCGGGCCAAACCGCATCGGCCAGGGAATCGAATTTGACTACTGCTGCGTGCATGCCGCCTTTGCCATCCGGGAGGCGGGTTATGAGTCCATCATGGTCAACTGCAACCCCGAGACCGTGTCCACCGACTTTGACACCTCGGAGAAGCTGTATTTTGAGCCCCTGACAGTGGAGGACGTGCTTTCCATCTATGAAAAGGAGCAGCCCGAGGGCGTGATCGTCCAGTTCGGCGGCCAAACCCCCCTCAACATCGCCTCTGAGCTTGAAGCCGCGGGTGTCAAAATCCTGGGCACCTCCCCGGAAACCATCGATCTGGCCGAGGACCGGGACCGGTTCCACCAGATTGTGGCCAGGCTCGGCATCCCCCAGCCGGAATCGGGAATGGCCCGCTCTTTTGACGAAGCTCTTAAAATTGCCAGAAACATCGGCTATCCGCTGATGGTGCGGCCGTCCTATGTTCTGGGCGGAAGGGCCATGGAAATTGTCATGGACGAAACCATGCTCCAGCGCTACCTGGCAGCGGCCGTGGAAGTTTCCGAGAAACGGCCGGTGCTCATTGACAAATTCCTGGAATCGGCCATCGAGGCCGAGGCCGACGCCATTGCCGACGGCACGGATGCGTTTGTGCCCGCGGTCATGGAACATATCGAGCTGGCCGGCATCCATTCCGGTGATTCGGCCTGCGTGATTCCGCCCGTGAGCATCCCGCCCAGGCACGTGGAAACCATCATTGATTACACCCGCAAAATTGCAATGGAATTCGGGGTCAAAGGGCTGATGAACATCCAGTACGCCATTGCCGATGACATGGTCTACATCCTGGAGGCCAACCCGCGCGCGTCAAGAACCGTTCCCATTGTCTCCAAGGTATGCGGATTTGCCATGGCCCGGATTGCCACAAAAATCATGCTCGGCACCACCCTGGCGGACATGGACCTGCAGCGGCCGGTGATCACCCATTACGGGGTCAAGGAAGCCGTATTCCCCTTTAACATGTTTCCGGAAGTCGACCCGCTTCTGGGCCCGGAAATGCGGTCCACCGGCGAGGTCCTCGGCCTGGCCGACTCCTTTGGCATGGCCTTTTTCAAGGCCCAGGAGGCCACCCAGTCGCCGCTGCCCGTGGAAGGAAGCGTGTTGATCACGGTAGCCGACAGCGACAAGTCCAGTGTGCTGGAGCCGGCCCGGCTTTTTGCCGATCTGGGGTTTCAAATCTATGCCACACGGGGCACCCGGGAATTTCTGGAAAAGCACGGCCTTGCCGCAGAGACACTGAGAAAGCTTGGACACGGCCGGCCCGATATCGTTGATGCCATCAAAAACCGCCAGGTCCAACTCATCATCAACACCCCGGTGGGAAAAGCCAGCCAGGAGGACGACTCTTATATCCGGAAAACCGCCATCCGCTTCAAAGTGTCCTACATCACCACCACGGCCGCGGCAACAGCTGCAGCCAAAGGCATTGCCGCGCGCAGGGCCGGAGAGCCGGAGGCCAAATCCCTGCAGCGCTATCACCGGGAGATCCGGTAGGATAAAGAAATATACGGATCAGGAGGCTGGCGGCGGCTCTGCCGCCTCCTCCCACTCCGAGATGTATTTTTTCACCGTGCGCCGGTCCAGGGCGGTTCTGCGGGCCACTTCCTCAAAATTCTGATGCCGCTGGTAAAGCAGGTAGCAGTACCCGGAAACCAGGGATCCGGCCTCAATGCTGCCCTGCTCAATGCCGGCGATCAAACGGCTGCCCATACCCCCGCCGGCCGGGGAAAACGCGGTGTGGCCGGAATAGGAGCCCTTTAACAGCACCCGGCGCACGCACTGCTCCACTTCCCGGACATTGCCCGGCCATGGGTAATCCGCGCCGAGCTGGTCATCAATGGCCGCGCGCACCATCCCGGTCAATTCGGGAGAGGGCTTGCCCACCAGTCGCTCCACGGTGAGACTCAGCAAAATGTCGAGCTCCCTGGGATCTTCCTGGATTCTCTGACGCAGGGGCGGCACGGTAATCATGTCCGAACAGAGCCGGTAGTAAAAATCGTCCCTGAAAACCTTTTTGCCCCGTATTTCCTCTATGGACCGGTTGGTGGCCGCAATGACCCGGCCCTCGAACCGGCCGTGCTTCTGGGACCCCACGGGCGTAAAAACCCGCTCCTGGAGCACCTGCAAAAGCTTTATCTGCACGGGTCTGGGCACCTCGCCGATTTCATCGAGCAAAATGGCCCCATGCGGGCTGCAGGAGGCAAACACACCGTCATAATCGTCAATGGCACCTGTAAAGGCGCCTTTTTTATGCCCGAACAGGGCCGATTCGATAAGGGTTTCGGGAAACTGGGAAAGGTTCAATGACACAAAGGAGCGGGTAAAGCTTTCCACAAAGCTTCGCCACCGCTTGTTTAAAGGGATAAACCCGGAGCGGCCGATGGCAGCGGCCGCAGTGCCTTTTCCCGTGCCGGTCTCTCCGAGCAGCAGGGTGGAGAAATCCTCCATCCGGTCGCGCAGGTAGCGGTCATAGAGCTCAATGTTGTGGGTGAAGATGTTTTTCCAGAGATTGGCCCGCAGCTCGCGCATGCTCGGGCTGATGCCCGCCAGGTTCCGGTCGATGAAATAAAAGGCCCGCCTGAGCTGGTAAGCCAGGGAGAAATAATGACGGAAGGCCTCCTCCCCGAAGCCCCGGGAGGCCATGGCCTGGTGCACGTCATGGTAAAACGGAATTTTCACCGGGGCATCGCCGGCGGCAAACTGGCTTTTGATCAGCTCGTCATAATGATCCTTGAACCGGTAGAAGAGCTCAAACAAAAACACCTTCTGCATCAGATCCCGCTCCTCGCCCTTGTAAGCGTCCAGTGTGGCTGCAGACGCCTCCTGCAGACCGGCAATGCGGGTATTTAACTCGTGGGCGATTTTCTCTGTGCGCTCGGACCGGGAGGACTCCGGGGCAAGACCGCTTAACGCCAGTTCCAGGTCCTTGTGTTCATCGGAAAATGGATTGACCAAACCGGCCCTGGCAATTTTTTGAAAAAACTCTCTGTCAGCTGCATTGAGCATAAAATGTCCGTCTCATGGTTATATCCGGCCGCCGCTCCACCGAAGCTTGGCCTTCAGGATATCAAAATAGTTGTGGCCCGGAAGCTTGATCAGCTTTAGGGGAGAGGGGCTTTTTTCAATGAGAAGGGTGTCGGTGGGGGCAATTTCCAGACCCTGCTGGCCGTCAAATGTGGCAACGATGTCTGCGGCCTTCTCCCCGAGACGAATCTGGATCCTTGAGGTGGCCGGCACGATCAAAACCCTGTTGGTCAGGGTAAAGGGACAGATCGGGGTCACAAGAATGCCTTCCACGGCCGGGTGCACCACGGGCCCGCCCGCTGCCAGGCAATAGGCGGTTGAACCCGTGGGGGTGGAGACAATGAGCCCGTCGCTGCGATAGGTTGTCAGATAATGATCGTCAATGCAGGTTTCAATGTTGGCCAGCCTTGCCAGGGCCCCCTTGTTGATCACCACGTCGTTTAACACCGTTTCCTCCACGCATAACCTGCCCTGGCTGAAAATGCGCACCTTGAGCCGGGCCCGGGATTCAACTTCAAAATCCCGGTCAAGCACAGTCTGGGCCGCAGTAAAAAGGGCATCCTCTGCGATTTCGGCAAGAAAGCCGATATCGCCGAACTTCACGCCGATCATGGGAATACTGGCCTCCCCGATCCAGCGCGATGCACTCAAAAACGTGCCGTCTCCGCCCAGCACAAATACGCAGAGCATGGTTTCCGGATCCACCCCGGTCTCCCGATCTGTCTGAAGACCCAACTGCGGCTGAAAGGCATTCTGGCGTATGACCGCCAGGCCTTTTTCCCCCAGCCATTTCTCAAAGGCGTCGGCTGTTTTCTGGGCTGCTGAATCCTGCTTGACGAACAATCCGATCTGTTTCACAGTGTCCCCGATGTTGTGTGATGTCCAAAAAGGGTTTTGCGTACCTTCCCCATACTAGTTTCGCGCCGGCCGGGCAAGGAATTTTCCCCGGCCAAAAACCCCGCGGGACAAAGGCAGCGGCTGATTTTTTCCTTGCAGGCCCCTGCTGCAGCCATTAGACTCTGAAATAATGGTCGCTTTTGTATGCCCATGATACAAAAATGGACAAACAACCAAAACCCCCATTTCATGTCAAAAAGGAGCCGAACCGTGCACCCGCCAGATGCCATTCTCGAACGCACCCGGCAATTTATGACAAGCCGGATTATTTTGACCGCAGCCCAGCTCGACATTTTCACCCTTTTGGAAAAACAGCCGGATTCCGCAAACAGCCTGTTTCTGCAGCTGGGCGTGGACCCCCGGGCCCTGACCCGGCTTCTTGACGCCCTGGTGGCCGCAGAGGTTCTGGACAAAAAAGACGGAATCTATCACAACACCGAACAGTCCACGCTGCTCAGCGCCAATCATCCGGAAACCGTCCGTCCCATGGTCCTGCACATGGCCGAAGTGTGGGATTCCTGGTCGCATCTCACCGAGGTGATTGAAAAAGGCGAAAAGCCCGACCTGGTGCCCATGACCGAAAAAGACGACCAGACCCTGGAGGCCTTTATCGGGGCCATGCACGTGGCGGGGCGCCAGATGGCCGCAGATGTTGCCGCAGACCTGGATCTCAGTGCTTATAAAAAGCTGCTGGACATCGGCGGGGCCTCGGGCACCTACACCATTGCGTTTTTAAACAAGGCCCCCGGGCTTTCGGCCATCGTGTTTGACCTGCCCAGGGTGCTTCCCATGGCAGAGTCAAGAATGGCGGAAAATCAAATGGCAGAACGGGTGGAGCTGCGGGCGGGGGATTACAACACCGATGAGATGCCGACCGGCTGCGACCTGGCCCTGCTGTCGGCCATTATCCACCAAAACAGTCCCGAGCAGAACCGCTCGCTCTACACCCGCATCCACCAAGCCCTTGAGCCCGGCGGGGCAATCCTGATACGGGATCACATCATGGACGAAGACAGAACCAATCCTCCGGGCGGGGCCATCTTTGCCATCAACATGCTGGTCAACACCCGGGGAGGTGACACCTACACCTTCTCAGAGGTCAAAAGCGACCTGGAGCAGGCCGGATTTACAGAGGTTGACCTGGTGCGCGGGGGCAAATCCATGGACTGCGTGGTCATGGCTGTCAAGCCATCGTAAACACCCCTGAAAATACAGAAACCGCCGCAGGCCGTTCATGGTCTTGCGGCGGTTTTCCCTGAAAACAAAATCCGAAAATCGGCCATTGCCTAGTTCGTTCAAGCACTAGTTCAGATCCTCCCACCGGCTTTCCAGTCGTTCCATGACCTGGGGCATGGTGGTGTATTCCATTTCCTCCATGGGCAGCCGGTGGGGTTCAAACGGGCCGTGCCGCCGCATGTGGTCAGCCAGCCGGTTGCATTCCTGCCGGGCCACGTCAAAGCTCGGATCATCAAACATGTCCCTGGGCCCGATGAGCTGGCCGTTGGCAATCTGGAAACCCAGGGCCGTGACCCGGGGCGGGCCGTCAAACCGGGAGGGGTTGGCGTCCTTTACGGCAACAGGCATCAGCGGGCCTGTGTGAGAGCCGCGCATCCAGCCCTCCACGAGCTGGGCACGGGTAAAGGGCTCGAGCAGTTCGCCCACAGCCGGAAAATCGCCCTGGCAGCGGGTAATATAGACAGGATCGTCCTTTCCCACGTATTTGCCCGCAGTCAGCGCGAGGCGCTCGGTGGATGTGGCCGCGGCGATCTCCCCGTCTTTGGTGTAAACCGATTTAACCATGTACTGGCTCGGAGCGCCGATAAAAACCAGCAGATCATAGATTTCCTCCGGGGCGTTAAAAAAGATCCGCTTATGCCCCTTTACGTCATGGACCTGGAATTTGAAACCCTCATGGAGGCTCGGCGAGATCACCAAGCCCGCGGTGTTAAACGGATCTGCAAACGCCTTGTAAAGCGGCAGGTTCCATGCGCCTGCAGAGGTTTTGTCGGCCATGAACACGATGACCGGCTCGGATTTTCGCTCCTCAAACTCCATTTCGGCCAGGCCCGGGCCCATGCCGCGGATTGTGTTGGAAAACGCATCCGTCAAAAGATCCTGACCGGCCCCGTAGAGCTTGAGCTTTTTGGCCGTCTCGGCACATGCCCAGAAAATATCCCAGGCCATTTGATGAATCTCAGTGTTGTCGGTGCCTTTGCTGTGGGTCATGATCAGTTCGAGATCATCGCCGCACGCGGTCACGTAATAATCCAGGATTCTTTCCTGTTTCTTGGCTGTTTCCAGCCGGTTTTCGGCCTCCTTGCACAAATCCGGATGAATGGCGGAATGTCCGACCAGGCCGCCCACATCTGCCTTGATCACGCTTAAAGTGACTTTCTTATCCATTGTTCTATCCTCCTTTGTTGGGATTTGGAAAGATTGCACCCGGGAGACATGTTCTTCATGCGGAAACGAACTAATAACTTGATATAAATAAGAATAAAAAACTCTAACATTACAGTAATCATGTTTGTAATCAGGTCAACCCGAACAACTGCCAGCCCGGGCTGACAGTCTTGAATCCGGGTTGTGGAATCCGGTTCAATCCTCCGAACTTGACTTTAGGTGTGGATTCATTTATGGATATGGATCAACCTTGAGGGCTTTCCGGGGGCTCATACCCGATATCAATCAGGCAACGCACAAGGAGAAGACAACATCATGGCACAATTGATCGCGGATCGCAGAGACGTGGACTTTGTCCTGCACGAGCAGATGCAGGTGACCGAACTGGCCAAAAACGAAAAATTCGCCGAGTTCAACAAAAAAACCGTGGATATGGTGGTCACCGAGGCCAGGAACCTGGCTGTCAAGGCCATTTTGCCCACCCAGAAGGAAAGCGACGAGGTGGGCTGCAGCCTTGAAAAAGACGGCACGGTCAAGGTCCCGGAATCCTTTCACCAGGTAAACGCCTTATACAACGAAGGCGAATGGCTGGGCATGATCGATGAGCCGGACTATGGCGGCCAGGGAATGCCCAAAACCTTGTCTCTGGCGGCAGAGGAATACTTTATCGGCGCAAATCCCGCATTCATGCTATATCACGGCCTGTCCCACGGCGCGGCCAACCTGATCAAGACATTCGGCACCGAAGCCCAGAAAAACGCCTACCTGCCCAAAATCTATTCCGGTAAATGGTCCGGCACCATGCTGTTGACCGAAGCTGAGGCCGGCTCTGACGTGGGCGCCCTGCAGACCACGGCCACACCCAATGGAGACGGCACATACAGCATTTCCGGCACAAAGATTTTCATCTCCGGCGGCGAGCAGAACATGGTGGAAAACATCGCCCACCCGGTTCTGGCCCGCATTGAGGGCGCACCCGCCGGCACCCGGGGCATCTCCCTGTTTCTGGTGCCCAAGTACCGGGTCAACGACGACGGCAGCCTGGGCGAGTTCAACGACGTGGTGTGCACCGGCATTGAGGAAAAAATGGGCCTGCACGGAAATGCCACCTGCACCCTGACACTGGGCGGCAAGGGCAACTGCGTGGGCACCCTGCTGGGCGAGGAAAACAAGGGCATGCGGGCGATGTTTCTGATGATGAACGAAGCGCGCCAACTCGTGGGACTGCAGGGCTTTGCCACGGCCACGGCCTCTTACCTCTATGCGGTGAATTATGCCAGACAGCGCGTCCAGGGAAAGCACCTGACCGCGGGCAAGGCGGCAGATGCCCCGTCTGTGCCCATTATCCAGCACCCGGACGTGCGCCGGCAACTGCTGACCATGAAGGCCTATGTTGAGGGCATGCGCAGCCTGATCTATTACGGCGGCCTCACCCATGACCTGGAGGGACTGGCCCAAAGCGACGCGGAAAAGGAGAAATACGCTGACCGGACCGCTATTTTAACGCCGATTATCAAGGGATACATCACGGACCGGGCCCTTGAGATCACCAGCCACGGCATCCAGGTTTACGGCGGATACGGCTACATCCAGGAATACCCCATGGAACAGCTCATGCGCGACTGCCGGATATTCCAGATCTACGAAGGCACCAACGGCATCCAGGCCATGGACCTGCTGGGCCGGAAGCTGGGCATGAAAAAGGGCCAGCCTTTCATGGATTACTTGGGGGAAATGGAAAAAACCATTGCCGAAGCCGGAAAGATCAGCGTGCTGGGCCATGTGACACAGCGGGTGGAAACCGCGGTCAACCGATTAAGTGAAGTGGCGGTTTCCCTGGCAAAGGCATCGGTATCGGATAATATCTTAAACGCCTATGCCTATGCCCATCCTTTCCTGGATGTCACCGGCGATGTGACCTTTGCCTGGATGCATCTGTGGCGGGCCGTACTGGCCGCCCGCAAGCTCGAAAAACTCGCCGGCGCAACAGACATGGAAAAGTTCATGGAAAAGGCCGCCAAAAACAAGGATGCCGCCTTTTACGTGGGCAGCCTGAAAACCGCGGAATTTTTCGCCACCAATATTCTGCCGGCCACCATGGGCAAACTCAACGCCATTGCCGATGTCAACGGCGCGGCCGTGGAAATGCCCGATGCCTCTTTTGGCGGATAGGCTTTATCCAAACTGAGCGTTTCAAAGATTTAGAAAACGCCGGCAGGCCCGAATCGGGTCTGCC
>JAIPES010000136.1 GCA_021737045.1 Desulfobacteraceae bacterium
CCGATCGCACGCCGAACTTGCGGGCCTCGTAGCTTGCCGCGGAAACCACCCCGCGATCCGAGACCCCGCCCACGATCACGCACTTGTCAGCCAGCTCCGGGTTGTCCAGTTTTTCCACGGAAGCAAAAAACGCATCCATATCCACGTGCAGAATCATCTGATCCGGTATTTACTCCGGTTTCGGCCTATTACTGAAAAAACCACGAAGTGCACGAAGAACACGAAGTTTCGATTTCAAAAATTTTTTTCTCCGTGGCCTTCTTGGGGATCTTCGTGCGCTTCGTGGTCATGAACGCTTTTTTCGCGAAAAAGCAAAAACTTTGCCGCATCTCTTAGGGCCCCCTATCTATTCAACAAACAACGGCACGTGCGCAAACCGCTCCACATCAAAAAGCCCCCTGTCCGTGAGCTTAAGCGCCGGGATCACGGGAAGGGCCAGAAAGGATAGGGCCATGAACGGATCTGAAAGCGCGGATCCCAGCCCGGCTGCAGCCCGGTTGAGCTCGGCGGTTTTTTCGGCCACATCCTGCAGGGGCAGCTCTGACATCAGCCCGGCAATGGGAAGCCGCAACGAAGCTGTCACCTGCCGGTCCCGCACCACGGCCAGGCCGCCGCCCATGTCAATGACCGCCTCCACCGCAAATTTCAGGTCCCGGTCATCCGGCCCGGCGGCAATAATATGATGCGAATCATGAGCCACGCTGCCGGCAATGGCCCCGGATTTCAGGCCGAACCCGACGACAAACCCGATACCGATATTTCCCGTGGCCTTGTGGCGCTCCACCACCGCCAGCTTGACAATATCCCGTTGAGGATCGGAGACAGCCGCCCCCTGCTCGATGCGGGCAGCCATGACCTCATGCCCGGTTACGATCTGCCCGTCAGAAACCGATATCACACGAATCGTGCCGCCTTCCGCCGGTACCCGAAAA
This sequence comes from Desulfobacteraceae bacterium, assembly GCA_021737045.1. GTDB lineage: Bacteria > Desulfobacterota > Desulfobacteria > Desulfobacterales > Desulfosalsimonadaceae > Desulfosalsimonas. The sequence continues at coordinate 933 of JAIPES010000136.1, forward strand.
TCCAGGCAGTCGCGCAGTACATGCATGGACGCCGGACCGGGACCGGGTCCGGTTGCAATCATCGCGTCATCTGCCTGGCCGTTTTGTGCCGCGATCCGGCCGGCACAGTATACGGTTTCGACTTCAAACCGCTCCAGATCGGACATAACCACCAAATCCGCCCGGCGCCCCGGGGCAATGGCCCCCAGCCGGGACAGGCCGAAATACCCGGCCGGATTCAGCGTGGCCATCCGGATGGCGGTAACCGGATTGACCCCGCCGGCTGCGGCCTTGCGCAGAATATCATCCATGTGCCCGTAGGTGAGAATATCGTGGGCATGGCGGTCATCTGTACACCACATAATCCGGCCGGCGGTCTGCTCATTGATGATGCCGAGCAGGTCCGCCAGGTTCCGGGCGCCGGTGCCCTCCCGGATCATGATGTGCATGCCCGATCGCAGTTTTTCCATGGCCTCGCCGGCAGATACGCATTCATGGTCGCTTGCAATGCCCGCGGCCAGATATGCGGCCAGGTCCTTTCCCGAAAGCCCGGGCGAATGTCCGTCCACCGGCTTGTGATGGGCGGCTGCACCCTGAATTTTCTCCAAAACCCCGGCTTCTCCCTGAATCACACCCGGAAAATCCATCATTTCGCCAAGCGCCACGATCCGTTCCTGTGACATAAGCGGTATCAGGGCCCGGGCATCGAGCACCGCACCCGCGGTTTCCATGCTTGTGGCAGGCACGCACGAAGGCAGGGTAAAATATATGTTCATGGGCTGCTTTTCCGCGGCTGCCAGCATATAGGCAATACCGTCGGTACCTAGCACATTGGCGATTTCGTGAGGGTCTGCCACCACCGCGGTAGTACCGTGGGGCAGTACGGCGCGCACGAATTCCGAAACGCTGGTCATGGCGCTTTCAATATGCACGTGGGCATCAATAAAGCCCGGGGCCACGTATCTGCCGGCAACCGAAACGGTCTTTTCGGCCGGATAGTCCCCGATACCGGCAATAAAGCCGTTTTTCACCGCGATGTGGCCTTCCCGGATTTCGCCGGAAAACACGTTAACGATCCGGGCATCCGTGATCAGCAGATCCGCCGGACGAGTCCCGCGGGCGGCTGCAATCAGCTCGGCAGTTTTCATAAAACCCCTTTATATCGAATCATCAGACGGTCTCTGGCTCCGTTGACCATCACCAAGTCTGGATTATGCTTTCAATCCCGGCAATTTCAAACACTACAAACCACGAAGGTCACGAAGCAGCGTCACGAAGCGCACGAAGATAAATTTATTCAAAAGATCGCTTCGTGTTCTTCGTGTGCTTCGTGGTTTTAGGACTTTCGGGTATCTGTTTGCGCAATCGCTGCCCCGGTTTCCGCGGCCCGGGCGATTATCTCGCCGACATCCATATCTGCCAGCCGGCCGTCGCGCACCAGCACCCGCCCGTCCACCATGACGTGCATCGTATCCGCCCCCCGCACCGCATACACCAGGTGGGATTCCGGGTGATAAATGGGAGACAGGTGCGGCCTGCGGGTATCCAGAACAATCAGGTCCGCGGCCTTGCCCGGCTCAATGGAGCCTGTCAAGGAATCGAGTCCCAGGGTGCGCGCGCCGTCTATGGTGGCCATGCGGACCACGGTTTCGGCATCCATCACCGTGGGATCGCCTGTGGCCGCCTTGTGCAGCTTTGCGGCAAACCCCATGGCCTCGAACATATCCAGGTTGTTGTTGGAAGCACACCCGTCCGTGCCCAGGCCCACTGGCACCCCGGCATGGATGAGCGCAGGCACCGGCGCAATACCCGAGGCCAGTTTCATGTTGCTTTCCGGGTTATGGGAAACCGCCGCCCCGGAATCCGCCAGAATCGAAATATCAACCGCATTTAACCACACGCAGTGTGAAGCCAGGGTGTTTTCATCCAGCACGCCCAGATCGGCCAGGTGCTTTACCGGAGAGATGCCAACCGGGATACCGGCCAGTGCGGACTCGTTTTGCGTTTCCGCTACGTGAATCTGGAAAAGCACCCCGGCCGCGGCGGCCGCCTGCTTGGCCCGCTGCAGCGTATCCGCCGAACAGGTATAGGGCGAGTGGCAGAAAATCGAAGGCATGATCCGTGAGTTCCGGCTTTTCCAGGCTTGTACGAATTCTGCGGCCCGGTCCACGTTTTTTTCCGGCTCCGGTGCATCCGGGGTGGGAAAATCCACGAGCCCCTGTCCGAGTACCGCGCGGATCCCGGTTCGCAAAACGGCTTCGGCCACGGCATCCTCGTAAAAATATCCGTCACAGCAGGTGGTTGTGCCGGAAAGCAGCATTTCCGCACAGGACAACACGGTGCCGGTCTGTACGTTCGCCGGGGTGATGTGGGCGGCTTCAGCCGGAAATATATGCTCGCTCAGCCATTTTTCCAGGGGCAGATCATCTGCCAGGCCCCGGAAAAGCGACATGGGCAGATGGGCATGGGTATTGACCAGACCCGGCATCAAAATGCCGCCCTTGGCATCGATGACCTCGCCTGCGGCATCGGCCGGAAAGCTCCCGGGGCCGCCCACGTGTTTGATCCGGCCGTTGTCAACCGCGACCACGCCATCCTGGATAATATCAAAACCGGGATTCACCGTTACCACGGTTGCATTGCAAATCACGATATCCGCTGTATTTTCCAAGGCGCTGCGCACCTCCCATGACACAGGCAAACAATTCCGTTCCGAATCCCACTTCTTCACTTAACACTGACGAATTCGTAAAAAGCTGTTTATTTCCCCAGAGCGATATTTCTGCAGCAGAGGAAATCCATAAGCATCTTGGCTGATCGGCGGCACGAAAAAGGAGTTTCCTCGCTCCAGGAGCCTCCTGGAGCCTCAATTTCCGCTCGGAAACCCGCTTTTCCGCGCCGCCGTCAGGTCTACAAAGTACAATTGCATGAGAGCGAAAAAAGGGATTTCCATGGAAGTCTAAAAAACATTCTGTCCGCCAAGCAATAAAAATATAACATTTTGATTTTACTTAAACACTTAATCACTTAAAACTTAACACTGCCTGTAAAAAAGACTTTTTACAGGCTCATCAACACTGCCGGTGTAATTTATCAGACTCGGATCCTGCTGAAAAGGCGGAGGGCAAAACAATTTAAAAGCAGTCGGGATCAAATCCCCAGAAACGCTTCCCGGATTTCCCTGGAAGCCTTGATTTCATCAGGCGTGCCCGAAGCCTTGATCTTCCCCTCGTGCATGATATAGGCATAGTCTGCCGCACCCAGGGAGGCATCGGCATTCTGCTCCACAAGCAGAATGGTCAATCCAATATCGGATTTGAGCTTTTCAATGGTTTCAAATACCTCTGCGGCCAGCTTGGGCGCCAGTCCCTGGCTCGGCTCATCGAGCATCATAAGCCGGGGTTTTGTCATCAGCGCACGCCCGATGGTGGCCATCTGCTGTTCCCCGCCGCTGAGCAGCCCGGCCATCTGGTGGCTTCGCTCCTTTAACCGCGGGAAAAGCGTATATACGATATCCAGGGATTCTTCCCGGTGTTCATAGGCTTTTTTCAAGTATGCGCCCATGAGCAGGTTTTCAAAAACCGTCATGTTGGGAAACAGGTGTTTTCCTTCCGGCACCAGGGCAAGCCCCATCTCAACTTTCCGATGGCTGGGCAGAAACGTGATGTCCCGGTTTTCATAAGAAACCTTCCCGCCCCAGGGCCGCACGGATCCCAGAATTGTTTCCAGCAGGGTGCTTTTGCCCGCGCCGTTGGGCCCGAGCAGGGATGTGATCGACCCTTTTTCAATTTCAAGTTCGGGATGCCACAGAACCTGCATGGCGCCGTAGCCGGATTCAAGAGCCTGAACTGTCAGCATTTTCTTCCTCTGCGCCTTTGCCCAGATACACGTCCACCACACGGGGATCGGACAGGGCCTGGCGGGTGGGGGCATCAACGATCTTCTCCCCGTGGTCCAGCACGATCACCTTTTCAGCCATGTTCACCACCGCGCGCATGATATGCTCCACCATGGCCACAATGGCGATTTTCTCCTGCCTGGCCACTTCCACCAGGAATTTCACCATGTTGTCGATCTCGCCGGGATGCATTCCGGCCATGGCCTCGTCCATTAACAGCAGCCTGGGCTGCATGGCCAGCGCCCGGGCGATCTCCATGAATTTTTTTTCCACCGGCGTGAGCATGCCCGCACTTTTTTTCCCGTGCCCGGCAAGGCCGATGCGCTCAATGACCTGGTCTGCGATCTCCAGGGACTGCGCCACATTCAACGATTTGCCCCGGGAGCCGAACATGGCGCCCACCGCGACATTTTCCCGGACCGTGGCCGAGGCAAAGGGCCTGGGAATCTGGAATGTCCGGCCAATGCCCAGCGGCGCCCGCTTATACGGCGGCATCCGGGTAATATCGGTTTCATCGAAAAACACCCGGCCTTCTTCCGGGTAAAACACCCCGTTGATCACATTGAAAAGGGTGGTTTTGCCGCTGCCGTTGGGCCCGACAATGCCGACAAATTCGCCTTTTGCGATCTCCAGGCTGACCTTGTCCACGGCCACCAGCCCGCCGAACCGTTTTGTCACGTTTTCAAGCCGCAGCAAAGACATGGCAAATCCTACATGATATACGGCGCAATGGCCGTATTTCT
>JAIPES010000137.1 GCA_021737045.1 Desulfobacteraceae bacterium
GCCGGGATGCGGTTTTCCAGTCCTTTCACCCGGGCTTCCAAGCTGGCTATGGATTGATTGTTTGCCAGTGCTTCTTCTATGAGTTTTTCCAGTTCAGGCGGCGCCCATATGGTCTCTGCGGCAAAACCGGGCGCAGAGAGACCGGCAGCGAAAATCATCAGGATCGCCGCAGTGCGCAAAAATCGAAAATTGGCTGGAACGAAATGCTTCATGGGTTTTCCCCGTATATCAATGGTTGCTCGGTTTTTCTCATGTCTGCAGAAGCTGCAGGCATTGCCTTTCTTTCAAAATTCATGCCAGTCCGTTTTATCACCCCTGGTGCTCTGCATGAAAAACCCCCGGCGCATGCGCGGATGAAGGATCTTTCCCCGTCTGTTGGTCATTTCCGGAGATGGCCCGTTAAGTGCAAGGATTACGATTAATTGTAATTCCGCCGCCCCTGGGGTGCAATCAATTGACGGCCACGTGCGCAATTTCTGCGCAGATACCGGGACCTGTCACATTTTTTCACGCTTTGCCGGCGCGTTCGGTTTCGGAAAAGTGTAAATATTAAACTTAAAAACAAGTAGTTATGCTGAAATATCAAGTATGGCACAACACTTGCTCAGGCCTGAGGGTAAAACGCATCTCCTGATGCCAAACCCAACAAAAAAGATCATCAAGAAAGGAAGCTTTATGAAAGACGCTGTTCGGAAAACGACCCAAACCCTTGCCTGCATTGTAGTGATCCTGTTTACCGGCATATCGGCTGCAAGTGCCGCCGACTCCGAGCCCCCGCCCCTGCCGCTGCACGGGATCGAGGGTTCCGGCGGGATTGCCGCCACCTATAGTGCATATTTAACCAACCCCGCAGAGAAAGGAGAAATTTTCGGCAAACCGAGTTTCGGAACCGGCCTGGTAACCATGGAAAGCGGAAAATTCCTCGGTTTTGCAACAATTACCGAGACCTTCGGCAACCGGCTTGAACTCGGGTACGGCTATGATGCCTTGTACCTCGATGACCTGCCGGATGATATCCGGTCGGCCACCGGCGTGGATATCAGCGATGATTTTGTGTATCTGCACAACTTCAATGCCCGTGTGGCCCTGTTAAAGGAGGGGGATTTTGCCCGGGCCTGGGTGCCCGCGGTCACCCTGGGCGCGCATTACAAGTATAACGACACCAGCGATCGTATCGACCGGGAACTCGGCGGCGCGCTGTCCGGCATCGGGATCGCGGACAACGACGGCATGGACTATACCCTGTATGCCAGCAAGAAAATTGGTTTCCTGCCGCGTCCGCTCCTTGTCAATGCGGGGCTTAGAAGCACCAGGGCTGCTCACATCGGGCTGCTCGGGTTTACCGGTGATCGGGACCTGGTTTTTGAGGGCAGCATGGTCGCATTTCTGACGGACCGGCTTGCGCTGGGCGTAGAATACCGCCAGAAACCCGACGATTATGACCGTATCAACGGCCTTATCGGTGATGAAGACGACTGGTGGTCCGTGGTGGCCGCCTATGTGGTTGACGATCACCTGACCATATCCGGGGGCTACTTTGATCTGGGTACAGTATTAAACCATGAGGAAAACCGGTCATTGGGCCTGAAAATCAAATATGAACTGTAATCGGAATAAGCCGGCAACAGGAAGCGTGCCTTTTTGTTGCCGGCGCTTTTCGGGAAAGGAGTTGAAACAATGAAACGAACATTAAAACGAATTGCTGTTTGCGTGCTGGTCTTGGGTGTACTCGCTGTCGGCGCTGCGTCTGCCGGAGAAAACGCGCGGTATTCCATCGCAAGGGGATCCCTGGAGCGGTCAATGCCGCAATCCGGAGCACAGGAAATGACGGTCCGGACCGCGGGTTCTTACAGGATGCCGGCCCATGACGGTGTTGACCGATACCATCGCGGCGGCGATCACGGAGATCATGATGATCACAGCGACCATGGCGATCATGGTGGTCATAACGGGGGCGGCGGCGGCTGTTAACGCTGCGGCCGTTTTTCCTTGTCAGCTGCCGGGGCTCTGATCGAAAGGTATACGTTCGGTTTCCCGGTGGTTTTGCAGGAAAGGAGATGGTGATTATTTTATAAGGATTACCGGGACAATTGCTGCGTGCTGCGGCTTGTCCCGGTTTGCCCGGCCCGCGGTGCAAAGGGTCGGGTGAAACGAATTGAATTTTAATAAGGATCGAAAGGCAAACCGGTGTTCATGTTCCAGCCGGCAAAACTGTACCTGCCCGCACTGGTCATCGTGATGGTGATCCTGTCACTGCTGGTATTTATCGGGTTTTCCACCTACTGGAACCTGGATCGCGCCAGAAGCAACGCGCTTGAGTTCGTGCATCAGCAGGGCGTGGCCATCGCAGAGGCCATCGAAGCCGGCCAGCATGCTGTTTCCAGGGAAACATCCAACGCATCCCCTGCTTTGAAGGATTTGATTGATCAGACTTCGCAAAATCGCTCGGTTGCCTATATTTACCTGGCCTCGGAAAAAAAGGGTGTGGATATTCGTTCACCGGGCTATTCCCGTCAGCGCTACGGGGTCTGGCTCCCGGACCCCGACGCGCAGAACGGTGTTGTAAGCCGATTCCGGCAGCTTTCTGACCATACCCCGGTCTATGAGTTGGCCAAGCCGATGCCGGGAGCCGGTGTCGTCGGCGGAATGCTGGTGATCGGGCTGAAAATGGCCACCTTTGAAAATGCCCGGCAGGAAGATTTCCACCATGCCATTGTCATGGTTTCCATCCTCGTCGCGCTGGGGGCGGGCGCGGTATTTTTTATTTTCGTGATTCATCGCTATCACCGGATGAACCAGGCGCTGCGCCGAACCGAGGCCTATACCCGCCAAGTGGTCGACAGCATGGCCAACGGGTTGCTCAGCATCGATGCTGACGGGCGCCTGCTGTCGTGGAACACACTGGGCCTTGAGCTTCTGGGCATAAGTGAAGCCGAGGCCGAAGAGATCCGGCTTGATCGGGTGCTTGATTTTGATCAAAGCGGAATTCGGGAAACACTGACCCGGGGGTGCTCGGTGATGGACCGGGAAATGGGTTTTTTCGGCCCGGATCGGGAACTCATGCCGCTGGCTGTAAGTGTGACCCCCATATCCGCCCGGGAAAACGACACCGGCGGCGCGGTGATCATTCTGCGGGATTTGCGGGAGATCAAGCGGCTGGAGGAAAAGGTGCGGCGCTCGGAGAAGCTTGCCGCCCTGGGCCGGTTGGCTGCTGCCGTGGCCCATGAAATCCGCAACCCGTTGAGTTCCATCCGCGGATTTGCCAGGTTTTTGAGCCATGCCTTGAAGGACCGGCCCTCGGAAGCCGAATACGCCGATGTGATGGTCCGCGAAGTGGACCGGATCAACCGGGTGGTCACCGATCTGCTGAATTTTGCACGGCCCCTGGATCTGGAGCCGGCGCCTGCAAGCCCGGCGGACCTTCTGGAACACACGGTTCGCCTGGTCTCGGGTGATGCGGCCGCCCGCAGCATCGATCTCCGGGTGAATACGGATGCGGCACCGGAATCGGCGGAGCTTGATGCCAACATTATGACACAGGTGCTGCTCAATCTGATGTTAAACGCCCTGGAGGCTGTGGGGCCTCAGCATTGCGTGGAAGCGGGTGCGGCAACGGTGGCGGAAACCGAAAGTCTCATGTTCTGGGTTGAAGACGACGGGCCCGGCATTGCGCCGGCAGACCGGGAAAAAATTTTCGATCCTTTCTTTACCACCCGGGAAAAGGGCACCGGACTGGGGCTGGCCATTGTTCAGAAAATCGTGGAAGGCCACCAGGGCACGGTTCGCGTGCAGAGCCCCTTGCCGGGAAAAGATGGGGGATGCAGGGTCGAGGTGCATATTCCGCTCACTTTTGAAACCGGGACAGGGAACGGATCCGATGAAGCCGCAAATCCTGATCGTTGATGACGATGCCTCCCACCGCCGGATGCTGGAGGCGGTGCTGATGGCCGAAGGCTATGACATCTCCCATGCCGCAGACGGGGCCGAGGCGGTTGCCGCTGTTGAAAAGCAGTTCTACGACCTGGTGCTTCTCGATATCCGGATGAGCCGCATGGGCGGCATTGAGGCCTTGCAGGAGATCAAGGGCATCAATCCGGCAATCCCGATTATCATCATGACCGCTTATGCTTCCGTGGGGACCGCGGTGGAGGCCCTTAAGTCCGGGGCCTATGACTATCTGACCAAGCCGCTTGACATCGACGAACTCAAGATCCTGGTGCAAAAGACCCTCCGGCATTTTCAACTGGAGACGGAAAACCGGTATCTGAAGGAACGCCTGGATCACCGGTTCGATTATGACAATATCATCGGACAGGGCCGGGCCATGACCCGGATGTTTGAAACCCTTTCCCTTGCCGCCCCGTCTGATGCCACGGTGCTGATCCTGGGCGAAAGCGGCACCGGAAAAGAACTGGTCGCCAATGCCATCCACCAGAACAGTCCCAGAAAAGACCGGCCTTTTGTCAAGGTCAATTGCGCGGCCCTGCCCGAAACATTGCTGGAAAGCGAGTTGTTCGGCCATGAAAAAGGCGCGTTCACGGGCGCGCTGACCCGAAGGCCGGGACGTTTCCGCCAGGCTGATACCGGCACGATCTTTCTCGACGAGATCGCCGAGATGAGCCAGGCCACCCAGGCCAAAATTCTCCGGGTCCTTCAGGGGCAGGCCTTCGAGCCCCTGGGCAGCGGCCAGACGGTACAGGTCGATATCCGGGTTATTGCCGCCACCAACCGGGTTCTTGAAGAAGCCATCGAAAAGGGAGAGTTCCGCGAGGACCTGTATTATCGGCTCAACGTGGTTTCGGTCACGATCCCGCCGCTGCGCGAGCGCAGAGAAGACCTGCCTCTTTTGGCCGATCATTTCCTGAAAATTTATGCGGAAAAAAACCGTCGGATCATCAAAGGGTTTTCTCCACGCGCAATGGATCTGATGATGCGCTACCAGTGGCCCGGCAATGTGCGGGAACTTGAAAATGCCGTGGAGCGGGCCGTGATTCTTGCCAGGGGCGAAGTGGTTACCCTGGATGAGCTCCCCCAGTCGATCCGGGCCCTGGATACGGGCGCTGCGGAACCGGCCGCCGACGGTGCCTCGGTTGCCGGCAGATCGCTCAAGGAGATGGAAAAAGATATGATCCTGCGCACCCTGGAGCAGACCGGAGGCAACCGGACCCGGGCTGCTGATATTCTGGGAATCAGCAGGCGGACGCTGCAGCTGAAACTCAAAAAGTATGATATTGACACGTAGGCTCTTGCCGGATCACCGTGCCAGGGCCGCGGCACCGGGCTTGGGGCTTCCCTTGCCGGGCCTGTCAGTTAAAAAATTCCGGAAAATCAATAATTCCAGCCCAGGATGCCAAAGGCCAGGATATTCATGAGCACCGGCACGCAGTAGATAAAGGCCAGGATGGCGATTTTGGCCTCCATGGTGCGGCGCGTGATCACCCAGATGGCCGCGGCAAAGAAATGGAAATACCCGATCAGGAAAATCAGCCACACGCCCTTGAAAGACAGGTTCCAGAACGGATATGCCCACACCA
>JAIPES010000039.1 GCA_021737045.1 Desulfobacteraceae bacterium
AATGCAACCTTTGAAAATTGTTTAAAAACAGAGGCAATTGGTTCTGCACTGCAAAGGGACGGCCCGCGCGGTCCTGATTAATGGAAAGGAGTTTTTATATGGCAAAAAAGATTGCGTTGGTTTGCGATTCCACCGCTGATTTCCCCCCGGGAATGGCGGAACAGCTGGGCTTAAATATTTTGCCGGTCCACATATTTGTAAACGGCAAGGATCACCTCCACGGCAAAACCATCAGCAACGCTGAGGTACTCAAAAACCTGCGGAAAAAAAAAGAGGTCTACACCACGCCGTTTTATCCCTTTGAATGCACACAGTTATACGACCGCCTGCTGCAGAAGTACGACGAGGTGGTTTCTTTTCATCTGTCCAAACATATTTCCGGAAACTACAAAAGCGCCTGTGCAGCCCGGCAGTTTATGGGCGAAAAAGACGCCGCCCGGGTCCACATTCTGGACCTGGAAAATGTGGCCGTCAGCCTTGCGCTTGTGGTTAAAAAGGCAGCAGAACTTCTCCGAAACGGAACATCTCCGGCCTCCCTGGAAAAAGCCCTGGAACCTTACAAAAAAAATGCTTTTTTGAGCTTTACTGTGGACAATCTGGTCTGGCTGAAAAAAGGCGGACGGGTTAATGCATTTGACGCCTTTGTGGGCAATATGCTCGATTTCAAGCCCATCATTGAGCTCAAGGAAGGCCGGCTGAATCCGACTGACCGACACCGGGGCAAAAAGCCCGCTTTAAAGCGTCTGGTTTCAATGGCCGAGGAAGCTTTCAACCGGTTTAACGGAAAATGTGAAATCTTGATGGGCTATGCCGGCAACCTTGAAGAGGTTATGGTCACCCGGGAAAAGCTGGCCGCAGCCGTGGGCAAGCCGGCTGACAGCATCCCCATGGCAGAAGCCGGTGCCACGATATCCGTGCACACCGGTCCCGGCAGTGCCTTTGTTTCACTGCTGCCCATGCAGGCCTGAAAGGTGTCGAAATGAACGAGCCGGCTTTTCAAAGCGCCGTCCAAGCCGCGGCCGCGATCCGGGACGGCCGGATTTCTGCTGCGGAGATGGTGGATTTATACCTAAAGCGGGTCGAAAAATTTAACCCGCAGCTAAACGCCATTGTCCGGACCTGTCCGGAGGCCGCACGAAAACGGGCTCAGCAGGCAGACAAAGCCCAGGCCCGAGGCCTTTCATGGGGACCCCTTCACGGGGTGCCCGTAACCATCAAGGATACGCTGGAAGTCCAGGGCATGCCTTGCACCTCAGGGGCACCGGCATTGCAGAACCACATGCCCGGAAACAACGCCGAAGTGGTCCGGGCCTGTCTGGATGCAGGGGCCGTGATTTTCGGCAAAACCAACGTTCCCCTCTACGGCGGCAACCTTCAGACCTTCAACAAGGTCTACGGGCAGACCAGCAACCCCTGGAACACCGAACGCACCCCCGGCGGATCGTCAGGCGGGGCGGCAGCCGCCCTGGCAGCAGGGCTCACCTGCCTGGAAATCGGAAGCGATATCGGCGGATCCATCCGCACGCCGGCTCATTTCTGTGGAATTTACGGCCACAAGCCCAGCTACGGCATTGTTCCGCAGAAAGGGCACATCCCGCCGGCACCGGGCCTTTTCACCGGCGAGCACGGCAGCAGTACCGACATAATGGTGGTGGGCCCCCTGGCCCGGAGCATTCAGGACATTTCCCTGGCAATGGAGATACTGGTGGGCCCGGAGCCGGCCCAAAAACGCGCCTGGCAAATCCGGCTGCCCGAGGCCCGTAAAAACAGTTTAAAGGAGCTGAAAATCGGACTCTGGTTAGATGACCCCGCGTGTCCGGTCGACAATTCAGTGGCAGATGTCATCCAGGCCGCAGTGGACAAGCTTGCCGCCAATGGCGCCGATATCCGCAGCAGGCGGCCGGATGTGGATTTTGCCCAAAGCCATGACTGTTTCTTAAGCCTTCTGGCCGCGGTCATGGGCACAGACACACCTGAAAAATATTTTGCCAAATGGACAGAGGATGTCAAACACCTCTCCGCAGACGACCAGTCTTATCTGGCCAGGCATCTGCGGGGGGCCACCCAGCTTTACCGGGACTGGGAGAGGAGAAACCGACAGCGCCAGCAAATCCGGCAAAAATGGGCTGATTTTTTCGGCGAATTTGACGTGCTGATTTGCCCGGCGGCGGTTGTGCCGGCCATCGAACACGATCACCAGTATGTTTATGACCGGCGTATCAACGTAAACGGGCAGCCGCTGCCCTACATGAACCTGATGGGATGGGCCGGGCTCATCGGGGTGGCCCACCTGCCTTCCACGGTTGTTCCCGCAGGCTTTACAAACAACGGCCTGCCCGTGGGCATCCAGATCGTGGGCCCTTATCTTGAAGACCACACTCCGATTAAAGCCGGAGAGCTGTTTGCCGATGTTCTGGGCGGATTTACTCCGCCGCCGGGAGTTTTCCGGCAATGATCCCGGGTCTTGACATTGCCGGCAGGACCGGCTATAAACTGTGCAAAATCTGCGGCTGAAGTCGTTTGATAGGGCTTGCAGGCTCTTTTTTTCCATTTCTTTCAAATGCATTTGGATTTTGCCGTTTAAACAAAATTGATGTGCCGCCTACAAAGCCACGAAGGCTCTTGCTTTACAATAAAGCGCCTTTGTGGCTTTTTTTGATTCAAACCAAGGAAAGGAAAACACCCCATGCGCAAACGATTTTCAACCCTGGCCGCACTGGCCGCGGCAATTGTCATCTTTGCAGCCGTACCCGGGCAAGCCCATTTCGGTGCCATTATTCCCTCAGATGACATTGTCACCCAACAACTCAAGGGCGACCTCGCCCTGGAAATCAAGTTCCTTCACCCCATGGAGATGGAATATATGGAAATGGAAAAACCCGAAACCTTCGGGGTGATGCACAAGGGCAAAAAAACCGATCTCACAGAGCGCCTGAAACCGGCAGGCGGCAAAAGCCCGGGTCAGGAAAAAACCGATACTTTCTGGAAAGCCGTCTACCCGATCCGGCGGCCCGGGGATTATACGTTTTACACCGAGCCCAAAGCCTACTGGGAGCCGGCAGAGAATCTGTTTATCAAGCATTACACCAAGGTCTGCGTAAACGCCTACGCACTGGAGCAGGGCTGGGACCAGCCCGTGGGCCTGGAAACCGAAATCGTGCCCCTGACCCGGCCCTACGGGCTCTGGACGGGCAACGTATTTACCGGCCGCGTGCTGGTGAACGGCCAGCCCGCAGCACACGCTGAAGTGGAGGTGGAATATCTCAACGAATCCGCCGGAGACAGCGGGTATATCGAGCCCCCTTTTTCACCCTATGTCACCCAGGTTGTCCGTGCCGATGCCGGCGGAGTTTTCACCTATGCCATGCCCAAAGCCGGATGGTGGGGCTTTTCCGCCCTGTCTGAGGCCGACTGGACCCGGCAGCACGAGGGGAAGGAAAAAAATGTGGAAATCGGCGCCGTATACTGGGTCCGGACCCGGGACATGAAATAACACCCGAAAACGGAGGCAATGATGAAAACCCGAACGTATTTTCTTGCAGCGGCCGCAGCGTGTTTGCTTTTGTTTGCCGCAAGCGCATCCGCCCACAAGGTCAGCGTGTTTGCCTATGCGGACAGCGGAAAAATCTACACGGAAAGCTATTTTCAAAACGGAGATCCGGTTGCAAACGGCGGGCTGAAAGTATATGACAGCAACGACAACCTGGTGGCAGAAGGCGTGACCGACAACCAGGGCCTTTTTGCGTTTGAAATCCCCAGGGCCGATGATTTCAGGATTGTCATTGACGCCGGCATGGGACATAAAAGCAGCTTTATCCTGAAAAAATCCAGGGTGAAAGCCGCAATAAAATCCGGAGGGCAGCCATGATGCGAACCAGCGCGATTATTTTCGTGCTCCTTGTATTGCTCGCGGCAGCACCGGGCCCCACCTGTGCCCAAAGCCCCGGGGAAACAGACTGCAAGGCTGTAACAGAACTTCTGGAGAAACAAAACCGCCAGTTATCCGCAGAACTCAGGAAAGTCCGCCGGGAGATTGCCGCCCTTGGCGCCCGGATGGATGAACCCGGCATCCGGGAGGTGTTTGCCGGCATCGGCTACATCCTGGGCCTGTTCGGGGCCGCGGCTCTGGTGGCTGCGCGCCGGAAAGGATAAATCATGCACATTTCTGACGGGGTTCTTCCGGTTTCCGTGAGCCTGGGCGGATATGCGGTATCCGTCGCGCTGGCCGCCTGGAGTGCGCGGCGCACCACAAGCGTTCAGCTTCCCAAGGTGGCTGTGGTGACTTCCGCGTTTTTCGTGGCCTCCCTGGTGCACATTCCCTTGGGGCCCACAAGCGCCCACCTGCTCCTGCCCGGGCTGGCCGGGGCCCTGCTGGGCCCTGTTGCCTTTATAGCAATAGGGCTGGGCCTGCTTTTGCAATGCCTGCTGTTTCAGTTCGGGGGGCTGACAGCCCTGGGTGCCAATGCCCTGATGATGGGGCTGCCGGCCATTGCCTGCGGATGGCTGTTTCAGGCGCTAAAAGGCAACACCCATCTGAGACACGCGGTTGCCGGAGCCGCTGCCGGGGCAACGGGTACGGCCATGGCGGCCGTTTTTCTGGCCGGCTTTCTGGCCGCCGGAGGCGAGGATTTTTTCGGCGTGGCAAAAATTGCCATGGCGGCCCATGTGCCGGTCATTGTTATTGAAGGGGCGATCAGCGCCTTTACCATTGGATTTCTGTTCCGGGTAAAACCGGAACTGCTGGAAACAGGGCTTGTGACTCCCAAAAAAGAAATTCATGGCTGAAACCATACATCATATCCCCCTTTGGTATCTGCCCCTGCTGGTGATCCTGCCCATAGCCGCCCTCTGGGCCGGTGTGACGGGCTTGCGCAAAACCGCCCGAAAAAAAACCGCCGCAGACCGGGACCCGGACTGGTCCGTACCGCCCCTGGCAGATCAAAGCCAGAGCGGGTCTTTTCTGCACAAATGGGACGTGCGCTGCAAGATCGTCACCATCGTGGTTTTCAGTTTTGTTGTGGCCTCCCTTGGCCACCTTGCTGCGGCATTGGCGGCAGTGGCCCTATCCCTCTCCGTGGCGGTGATGATAAAGGTTCCGGCTGCCCGGCTGATGCTGCGCTTGCTGGCGCTTGCCGGTTTTCTGGGCATGCTGCTGGTGGTGATGCCGTTTACGGTGCCGGTGCATCCCGGCGACACCCTGGTGGTGTTCGGCGGTGTGGAGTGGCTGACCCTTAATTTTCGGGGCCTGCTACTTGCATCAACCATCGCCGCCAGGGCGGTTGCCATTGCCATGCTCATGGAGCCCCTGCTGTCAACCGCCCCATTGCCGGTTACCCTCCACGGGCTCTGCCGGCTCGGCGTGCCGGAGATGGCGGCCCAGATGGTGCTGTTGAGCAACCGCTACGTTCACGTGTTCAGCCATGAAGCCCGGCGCATGTCAGCGGGCATGCAGGTACGCGGCTTTCGCAAGCGCACAGACACCGCAACCCTGCGCACTGTGGCCAATTTTTTAGGGATGCTGTTTGTGCGCAGTTTTGAACGCACCGAACGGGTATTTGACGCCATGCGCGCCAGGGGCTATCAGGACCGGTTTCCGGAACCCGTAAATCTGCGCCTGTGCGCATCCGATCTGTTGATCTGCCTTGCCTGGCTGGCTGCTGCCGCGGCGCTGGTGGTCTGGGACCGGATCATATTATAGGGATACGGATGCATGAAACCCATGAAATAAGAGAATCCCGGCCGGCCGCAGGCCCTTTGCTGTTTGAGGCCTGCGGTTTGTCCTATCAGTATCCCGACGGTACAACGGCATTGTCCGGGGTCAGCGCGGAAATCCGCCCGGGCGAGCGCGTCGCACTGGCGGGGCAGAACGGTTCGGGAAAAACAACCCTGATAAAACTGCTCTCAGGACTGCTTGCCCCTGCCGGCGGGCAAGTCCGGTACAGGGACAACCCCCTTGCAGGAGAAAACCTGGACCGCGCCCGGCTGGAAATCGGGGTGCTGTTTCAGGACCCGGACGATCAGCTTTTCATGCATACCATCATTGAAGACGCGGCCTTCGGCCCCCGACAGCAGGGCTTGCCCCAACAGGAAGCCCAACTGGCCGCCGGCCGGGCCCTTGACCGAATGGGGCTTTTGCACCTGGCCTACAAGGCGCCCCACAACCTGAGCTTTGGGCAGAAAAAGCGCGCTGCCCTGGCCGGCCTTCTGGCCATGGACCCCGAAGTGCTGCTGCTCGACGAACCCACGGCCAATCTGGATCCCGGCCAGGAACAGGTATTTTTGGACCTGCTCAAGGATTTTTCCGGCACCCTGATCTGCATCAGCCATGATCTGATCTTTTTATATGAACTCTGTCAGCGGGCCATCGTTCTGGACCACGGGATGGTGCAGCACGACTATACCATGCGCGAGCTGGTCTCACAGCGCCAGACCCTTCGGGAACACGGCCTGGATTTCTCCTTCCGAATGGTGGTTGCACCTGAAAGTCCCGATGCCGGCACGGAGGATACCAGCTGCCGGCCCCGGCCGGTTTCGGCAAACGACCCGGGCCGCGGACTTGTGCAGCTGCAGAACTATTGCTATCGCTATCCCGACGGCACAACCGCCCTGCAGGGCATTGACCTGCTGATCCGCAAAGGCGAGCACATCTCTGTTGTGGGTGAAAACGGCGCGGGCAAAAGCACCCTTCTGTCTTGCCTCACGGGCCTGTGTCAGGGACGGGGAGAGTATCTCTACGACGGAAAAACCGTCACCGGGCGGGCACGAAAACGCATGTGGCGCAAAATCGGCATGGTCTTCCAGGATTGTGCAGACCAGCTGTTCTGCGCAAGTGTCAGAGAGGAAGTGTCATTCGGCCTGCGCCAGCTTGGCTGCAGCCGGCCCGAAACCGCGGCCCGGGTCAAAGAGGCCCTTTCCCTGGTCCGCCTGGAAGGTTTTGAAGACCGGGTGCCCCTGCACCTGTCGGGTGGAGAACGACGGCGACTGGCCCTGGCCTGCATTCTGGTCATGGAGCCGGAACTGCTGATTTTAGACGAGCCCACAGCAGGCCTTGACCCCCAGGGGGAACAACTGCTGCTCGACATTCTGCAAAAACTCCACACAACCCTTTTGCTTGTGAGCCACGACATCTTCTTTATCCAACAGCTCACGCGCCGGACCCTGGTGATGCACCAGGGAAGGATCATGGAAGACCTGCCCATGCAGGCCTTCATGGAAGACCAAAGACTCGGGGATTTAAACGGATTGTCCTGCATGTACAGGCTCAGGTGCACCAGAGATATCCAGGCCCTGCAGCACGAACATGAGCACACTCACGAGCATCAGCACCTGCACGCCCACCCTCACCGGCACGGAGACATGGTGCACGAACATCTCCACGAGCACACCCACACCCATGCCCACCGGTTTGTTCACACCCACCCGGGCCGGGACCAAAGCCACGACCATGCCCCGCGCCGGTACCACGAACACGATCATGCCGGCCACGACGCCCAACCCCATGAACACATGCACAAACAAACGGATGAAACGGCCTGAAGACCGCATTCATCCATTTTTCCAATCATTGTTTGCCACTCAATTGCACTTGATCAGGCACACATGATCATCGATGTTATCTGTTGGTCGTCAAAGCCCTTCAGTGCAATGGCCCCCGAGCGGCAGGAAGCCGCGCACAATCCACAGCCCTTGCACAGAGCGGATTCAATTTCAGCCTTGTCGGTTTTTTCACTGAACCTGGGGGCGGAATAGGGGCATACGGACACACAGACCCCGCAGCTGCTGCAAAGCCGGGGATTAACCTGAGCCACGGTGCCGCTTACCGGAATGGATCCGGCTGAAAGCAGCGTTACCGCCCTTGCGGCTGCAGCCTGGGCCTGTGCGATTGATTCGTCCACGGGTTTGGGGCCGTGGGCCAGACCGCACAGAAAGACCCCGTCTGTGGCAAAATCCACAGGCCTTAATTTCAGGTGGGCCTCAACGTAAAAGCCGTCATCATTTTGGGTCACCTTGAAAAATCCGGCCAGGGGATCGTTTTTCTCCCGTACTATGGCAGCGGCAAGAACAAGCATATCCGGGGAAAGTACCATTTTGCGCCTTAATACAAAATCTGTGAAACTTACCTTAAGGCAGCCCTTTTCATTGGTAACATCTAAGCCTTTGTCAAAATTGTAACGAAGAAACCTGATCCCTTTTTGCCTTGCTTCCCTGTAGAGATCCTCTCTTAATCCATAGGGGCGCATGTCCCTGTAGACGATAAAAACTTCGGTTTCAGGTTTGTTTTCTTTGAGCTCAAGGGCGCTTCTTATGGACTGGGCGCAGCACAGCTTTGAACAATATGGCCTTTCGGGAATCCTGGAGCCAACGCACTGGATAAAAACGGCTGTCTCTACGTTATCCAATGATTCATCCCTGCGGGCAAGGCGGGCTTGGAGTTCAAGGCCGGTTATCACCCTGTCATCTGTTCCATACAGATACTGACCTTCGGGTTTAAGCTCCGAGGCACCCGAGGCAATTATTGTCACACCGTGATCAAGGACCTCCCGGCAGCCCTCTTTTTCTAGGGTCGTTCCAAAGGCGCCCACAAACCCGTCCACCTTTTTGATGGTCGAGCCGGCGTGCACTGTTATGCCTGGATTTTTTTCAACTTTTTCCACCATCTGCTTTACAAAGCCGGCAATGTCTTCGCCTTTCCAGGTTTTATACAAGGACAGGGCATTGCCCCCCAGGCGGGCCTGGCGTTCCACAAGATCCACCGCATAACCTTGTTGGGCCAGATTATCTGCGGCAATCATTCCGGCAATACCCCCTCCGATAACCATTGCCCGCTGGTTTATCTGCAGGATCGGCTCTTTTAGGGGTTGCACCCGGGCTGCTTTTGCCACAGACATTTTCACCAGATCCATAGCCTTTTGCGTGGCTTCTTCCGGTGCCTGTTTGTGGACCCAGGAGCACTGATTTCGGATATTGACCATTTCAAAAAGATATTTGTTGATACCGGCGCTTTGAAGCGTTTCCTGAAAAAGGGGTTCATGGGTCTTGGGCGAGCAGGCCGCCACCACAATGCGGTTGAGATCTTTTTCCCGGATAAGTTCCGCAATTTTGTCCTGGGTACCCTGGGCACAGCTGAACATGTTTTGTTCAGCGTAAACCACATTGGGCAATTGTTCTGCAGACGCAACAACTGCTGTCACATCCACCACCCCGGCAATATTGGTGCCGCAGCAACAAACAAATACACCGATACGGGGCCGATCTCCGGCAACATTTTTTTCCTTTTTCACTTCCTTTGTCTTTGTCAGGCGCCATCTTGAGCCGGAAAGCCTTGAACCCGCCACTCCTGCAGCCGCACTTGAATCAATAACAGATGACGGGATATCCTTGGGACCCTGGAAGGCCCCGCATACATAAATTCCGGCAACAGAGCTTTCAACCGGGGAAAAACTGCTTGTTTCCGCAAAATTATAATGGTTGAGATCCACACCGAGCCTTTGGCCAAGATCTGCTCCCTGGTTTGTAACACCCAGGCCCACTGAAAGAACGACCATGTCAAATTCTTCTTCGCACCTTTTCCCGGATTCATTGATATAGCGGATCAGGTGCCCGCCGGTGCCGTCCACCGGGAGCGCTTCTGTGACTTTGCTTTTGATAAACCGGATGCCCGCTTCCTCCTTTGCCCGGTTATAGTATTTTTCAAAGTCCTTGCCGTTTGTTCGGATATCAATGTAGAAAATTGCCGTATCAAGGCCTGACTTGCTGTGCTCCTTTGCCAGCATCGCCTCTTTGATGGCATAGGTACAGCACACCCCGGAGCAATAACCTCTGGCCCCGATATGCGCGTCCCTGGAACCTATGCACTGGAGCCAGGCAATTTTTTCCGGTTCCTTTTCGTCCGAGGGCCTGACGAGATGGCCCCCGTAAGGGCCGGATGCCGAAAGGATTCTCTCAAACTCAAGGCTTGTGACAATATTGGGATATTTTTTATACCCGAAGGTGTCGTGTACGGCCGGGTCGAAGGTTTCAGCGCCCTGGGAAATCACCACCGCACCGACATTAAGGAAAATATCTTTTCTTGTATCCTCATAGTCAACCGCACCAGTCGGACATTTTTTCCGGCAGATTCCGCATTTGCCCTTGGTCAGCTTAATGCAGGACTCAGGATCTATGGCATACTTAAGCGGCACTGCCTGGGCATACTGAACATAAATGGCTTTGCGGCTGGCAAGGTTGCCGTCGTAAGAATCAGGAACGCTGGTGGGACATTTTTCAGCACAGAGACCGCAGGCGATGCATTTGTCCATATCCACATATCGCGGGTGCCGGGTTATACTTACTTCAAAGTTGCCTTCCTCGCCTGATATGGTGTTTACATCTGAGAGGGTCAAAAGCTCTATATTGATATGGCGGCCCACCTCGACCAGCTTGGGCGAAAGAATACACATGGAACAATCATTTGTGGGAAAAGTTTTGTCCAGCCGGGCCATAACCCCCCCGATGGAAGCACTCTTTTCCACAAGAAAAACCTTATACCCCGAATCAGCAAGGTCCAGCGAGGCCTGAATTCCGGCAACGCCGCCGCCCACTACCATTACAGCTCCGACAAGTGGTTTTGACATATGCTTTGTCTTTCAGATTCTGTGAACAGTGACGTTTTTGTGCGCCGCGCTTTTAATCAGATTCGGCCCCAGATCACTTATCTTTTTTACAATCTCATCTGCGATCTCTGCAAACCGAGGCCCCATGGCAGATGAAAGGTTGTACATGCCAACCCTTTCCGGATCCATGCCAATGGCACAAAGAATCTGTTTGACCGCAAGCACTCTTTTTTCCGCCCGGAGATTGCCTTGAAGAAAATGACATTCACCTTTCAGGCATCCGGCCACAAAAACGCCATCCACACCGCTTTCCAGAGTCTTTAGCAGATGAATGATATCAACCCGCCCGGTACACGGGACCTGGAGAATTTTTATATTGGCCGGATACGTCAGCCGCATGGACCCTGCAAGATCAGCTGCGGCATAGGCGCAATATCTGCAGCAAAACATCAATATCTCAGGTTCAAAATCGGTTGTCATTCTTCCTCCGTTTCCGATGCACCGAACTTAAATTGCCGGTGGTCTTATCCTGTTCACAAAGGTTTCCCGTCAGATTGATCTATGCCACCAGACAAGATTGTTTTGCCAGGATCTGCCTGTCTGTAAAATGTTTCAGGGTAATAACACCGGCAGGGCATTCAGCTGCGCACACCCCGCACCCGTGACATTCTGCCGGATTGATATGCGCCCGTCCGTCTTGTACATAAGGCACTCCATAGGGACAGCTTCTCACACAAACCAGGCAGCAGGCGCAACGTGAAGGCTCCTGCAAATCCGCCACCACGCCGCCCACTGCAATGTTTTTTCTTGAAAGTATGGTTGCGGCCCGGGACACAACCGCTTTTGCCTGGGCGATACTTTCTTCAACAGGCTTTGGGCAATGCCCAAGGCCAGCCATAAAAATGCCTTCCGAAGCAAAATCCACGGGTCGGAGTTTTGCGTGCGCTTCCACAAGAAAACCATCGGAATTGACAGGCACCTTCAACAATTCAAACAGTTCCCTGTTTTCGTTTGGTATGACCGCTGCAGCCAGCACAAGCAGATCCGGACGGAGTTCCAAGGGGATCTGCAGCACATGATCTGATATGGTCAGATGGAGACAGCCCTCATCTGTTTGCCGTACCGCGGGTGGATTATCAGCATCATAGCGTATAAAGACAATGCCGGCATTGCGGGCCCGGCGGTAAAGGTCCTCGCGAAAACCGTAAGTGCGGATATCCCGGTAACAAACATATATACACATATCCGGATTTCGCTCCTTGAGGGCAAGGGCGCTTTTTATGCTGTGAGTGCAGCAGACTTTGCTGCAATAAGGCCTTTCTTCGTTTCTGGCGCCCACACACTGAATAAACACTGCAGTTGCGGCATCGTCAATTTTCGAAGCACCGGTCCGCAGGGCGGCATCCAGGTCCAGATGCGTCATGATTCCGGAGTGCTGGCCGTATAAATATTCAACCGGTTTGTATTCCTTTCCACCAGTGGCCAGGATGGTGACACCATGGGAAATGTTTATTGAAACCGGGGCGCCTTTGCTGTCTTTACTGATCAGTCTGGTTGAAAAATTGCCGATTACGCCACTGGTTTCAACCGGTTCGGCATTGAGATAAGTCCGGATCAGAGGATGGCCGGTCACCTCACGGATCAGTTCCGCCACATAAGATCCAACAGGCTCGCTTAACCAGGTGGTGTTCAGCTTAAGGCCCACACCTCCAAGGCGGCCGGTCTTTTCTGCAAGATGCGCACTAAACCCCTGCCTGGCGATGCCAAGGGCGGCCTCCATTCCTGCAATCCCCCCGCCCACCACCAGGGCCGCGGGCGTTACCGCCATGTCCACCTGATGCAAAGGCTCTGTGCAAACAGCTTTGGCAACGGCCATGCGCACCAGGGCTTTTGCCTTTTTTGTAGCCCGCTCAGGCTCGTTCATGTGCACCCAGGTGTTTTGATCGCGAATATTGGCCATTTCAAACAAGTACGGATTAAGTCCGGCTTCGCGGATGGTTTCCTGAAACAGGGCTTCATGGGTTCTGGGGGAGCAGGATGCCACCACAACACGATTGATACCCTTTTCAATAATCACGTTTTTCATCTTGTCCTGGGTATCCTGGGAGCAGGTAAATAAATTGTCTTCCACGTGAACCACATTCTCAAGCGTTGCCGCATAATCGCGAACGGCCGGCACATCGGCAATACCTCCGATATTGATGCCGCAGTTGCATACAAATACGCCCACCCTTGGAGGCGCCCGGGAAACATCTGTCTCGGCAGGCAGGTTCACAGACATGGTCTGGGTATGACGTCGGGCAGAAAGTCTTTCTGTGGCAAGGCAGGCTGCTGCTGAAGCTTCCATGACAGAAGCCGGAATATCTTTTGGCTCCTGAAAGGCGCCGCATACAAAAATGCCATCCTTGGATGTGCAGACAGGCGCAAGGGCACTGGTTTGAGCAAAACCATGCCTGTTTAATTCAATACCCAGGCGTCCGGCAAGGGCTGCAAGGCTTTTATCCGCCTCCAGGCCGACTGAAAGAACCACCATATCAAACGTTTCTTCAATCAGATCCCCCGAATCAGTGGCATGGCGAAGACTGAGGCGTCCGTTTTCCACGGGCACCACCGTATGGACCCTGGAACGGATAAACCTGACCCCGCTTTCGGTCTTTGCCCGTTGATAATAGCGCTCAAATTCCTTTCCAAAAGTCCGCATATCCATGAAAAAAATTGCCGTGTCCAGGTCATTCGGACTGTGCTCTTTTGCTATAACCGCCTGTTTTCCGGCATACATGCAGCAAACCGATGAGCAATAGGAATGGTCGCACTTATTGATATCTCTGGAGCCCACGCATTGAATCCAGGCTATCTTTTCCGGTTCCCTGTGATCCATGGGCCTGACCAGGTGGCCCCGGAAGGGGCCTGAAGCCGACAGGATGCGTTCGAATTCCAGGCTGGTGACAACATTGGGATGTTTTGCATAAGCATACGTATCCAAACCGGATGGATCAAATGCCGTAAAACCGGGAGCCAGTATAATGCCGCCCACATTGATCACACGGGTTTGTGCTTCCATGGAATGATCCACAGCGCCGGCAAGGCATGCCTTGACACACTGGTAGCATTCAGAGCAGATGCCGCACTTCAGACAACGCTCGGCTTCCGTGCGGGCCTCGTCTTCGTTGTAGCCGAAAGAAACCTCCAGAAAATTGCATTCCCTGGCTTCGGGATCCAGACACTTAACAGGGGTGCGCTCCTTGTGAGCTACGTTGATGATGTCGGGCTTTTCATAGGTCCATTCCTTTTTTCTGCCTTCATGCAGATCCAGGCCGTTGATATAGCGGTGAATGCTTTCAGCCGCCTCTCTGCCGCAGGCCACGGCATCCACCACAGACTTGGGCCCGTAAAAGGCGTCGCCCCCGGAAAAAACCCATTCCATGGGACTTTGCAAGGTAATTGGATCGCCTTCCAGGCCCACAGGGTTCATGGGAACATTCTGATCTTGAAGATCCGAGGTGTCTGCTGCCTGGCCGATGGCCACAATCACGGTGTCGCCAAAAAAGGCCTCACAGGCATTTTCGTCATACCCGGGGTTAAACCGTCCTTCCCGGTCAAAAACCGCAGTGCAGGTCTTAAACTCGATGCCGGAAAATTTGTTTTCCTTGTTTATGAAAAAACTTTTTGGCCCGTAGGAGTTGACAATTTTGATGTCACTTTCCAGGGCCTCTTTGATTTCATATTCCCAGGCCGGCATTTCTTCGCGTTTTTCCAGACAAACCATGGTCACATTTTCAGCCCCTTTTCGTTTGGCCGTCAATGCCACGTCAATGGCCACATTTCCGCCGCCTATTACAAGTACATCCTTGCCGACGGGCACATCATTTCCCAGGGCTGTTTCCCTCAGGAAATCAACGCCCTGAAGCACGCCCTCGGCATCCTCGTTTTCAATACCGAGGCTGCGGCCCTTGTGAAGTCCTATGGCCATAAACACTGCCGAATAGCCGTCTGCCTTCAGGCTGTCAAAAGTGATGTCTTTGCCGAACGTCACTTCTGTCTTTATTTCAACGCCCTGCTCGGAAATGATATCGATTTCCCGCAGGAGAATGTCCCTGGGAAGCCGGTACTCAGGAATGCCCACGGCCATCATGCCGCCGGCAACAGGCAGTTTTTCATAAATGGTGACACCATATCCCCTGCGGGCAAGAAAAGAAGCTGCGGCAAGGCCTGCCGGACCTGAGCCGATTACAGCCACTTTTTCGTCGCGTTTTTTTTCTCCTGCCTGAGGCAGGACTTTTTCGCCCGCCTGAGTTTCCCAGTCAGCCAGAAACCGGTGAAGCTCACGGATGGCCAGGGGCTGGTCGTGGTCGTTTCTGGTGCAGGCGCTTTCGCAGGGATGATGGCAGACCCGGCCGCAGACCCCCGGAAACGGATGGGCGTCCCGGAAAAGCGCGACAGCTTCCCTGTATTTACCCTGGTTGATTAAGGCAATATAGCCCTGAATGCTGACATGGGCCGGACAGGTTGCCTTGCACGGGGCAATGGATCGTTTTTCAATTGCGTAGGCAGCAGGCATGCCCTGAGGATAGAGCTTGTATATTGCCTTGCGGCTGCCCAGTCCCTGATTGAAATCATCAGGGCGTTCAACCGGACATACTTGCTCGCACTCTCCGCACGAGGTACACTTTTCCATATCCACGTACCGGGGCTGCTGCAAAACTTCCACGCTAAAGTCCCCGGCGCTTCCGGACACCGAACGCACCCGCGCATAAGACAAAAGCTCGATATTGAGATGCCGGCCGGCTTCAACCAATTTCGGGGATATCACACACATGGCGCAGTCATTTGTGGGAAAAGTCTTGTCCAGCTGGGCCATAACCCCGCCTATTGCCGGCTTTTCCTCCACAAGGTATACCCGGAAACCTGAATCAGCCATATCCAGAGAAGCCTGGATTCCGGCTATTCCTCCCCCAATGACCATTACAGCTCCAACGGGCTGGTCCTGATGATTCACAAGAGCCTCCATTGCATTCGTTTTTACACGTTATTGACAACGCTTCCGGCATCAGGCTTCCGGCAGATTGACATCCTGCAGATCCTCTCCCAGGTAGGTGCGTTCATTTTCACCCAGAACGCCCAGGGACAAGGCGAGCAAGGTCCAGAGATGAATGGTGTGATATCCGCACTGGTAATGTTCTGCGAGTTTATGGATCTGGTCATGACAGTTATGACAAGGAGTTACACAATAATGTGCCCCTGTTGCCAGAATCTGGTCTTTTTTAAGCTCCCCATATTTCAGGCGCGCCTCGTTATACCCGGACTGCAGATAACCGCCGCCCCCGCCGCAGCAATAGTTATTGGAACGATTCGGGACCATATCAATGAAATTTTCTTCCCCCACACAGGCTTTGACAACAAACCGCAGATCTTCGGCCAGGGGATCACCAAAGCTTTTTCTGACCTGCTGGCAGGGATCCTGCACTGTAAACTTGATTTTCAGATCGCGATTCCACTCAGAGTTTGGATTTAGCCTGCCTTCCCGAATCCATCGGGCATAATGGGGCACAATGGGTTCGATCTGAAGAGGCGTATCAATATTGAATTTTTTCTGCCCCATCCACACTGAATAAGTGGAATGGCCGCATTCGGTGTTGAGATACACCTTGCAGCCCAGATCCATTGCAGACTCTATGGTGTTTCGGGTCACTTTTTCCCAGCTCTGGTCATCTGCCAGAAACATGCAGTAATTTTCTCCGCCCCAGCCCCGTTTGCTGTATGTCCAGTCAACACCGGCAATGTGGAGGATTTTCCATAAAGGAAGCATTTCCTCTGGCTCAATTCCGGGCTCCCTGGAATTCTGGCTCAGAAAAAAATGCGCCCCTTTTTTGTCCACAGGCGCCTGCAGGTCTTTCCATGCCGGCTGGGTTTCCCGGACTTCCCCGAGTATGTCTTCGATCACCCATTCAAAATCATCCTCTGAAATGCCCATGGCACTGCCGCTGGAATTGCGAAGGGCCATGTCGCAGGACCCCAGGATACCCTTTGGTCTCTGTTCCCGGGGCCATAGATTGCGGGCTTCATATACCATGGCCCCGATATTGATCCCCATTGGGCAGGCATGAGTACAGCGCATGCACATGGAACACATCCATACCCACGGGTGGCCGGCGATCTGATCATCAAGGCCCAGAACCGCCAGGCGCAAAAATTTACGCGGATCCATTCCTTCAAGGCCGGTGGCCGGACATCCTGATGCACATGCGCCGCAGGTCAGACAAAGGTCCAGGCGGTCGCCGCCGGGCACCATGTCACGAATACGATCCAGGAATCGCTCTTTTTTTTCTTTTTCCAGAACAAAGGGTTCCATTTAAAATCTCCTTAAAACATTTTGGCCATAATCAACTTATCTCTGCTGCTGAAATTCAGGCAAACCGGCATCAGGGCCCAGGACCCTGAAATTTTCCAGCCGCTTTGTCATGCCTGTTTCGTCAAGGTATTCCAGCACCGCCACGGCCTGGGAACGACCGTAGCCGAAGACATCGTGACAATCACGGATTGAAAATTTTCCCTGCTCTTTGATAAACGACACCATTCGTTCCCGAATCTGCCTGACAGCATCCGGAGTGATAAACTTTCCTCCTTCAAGTGGAATCAATTTATTTTGCGAAACCAAAAACCGCAGGATTTTTTCCACTCTTGCTTTTTCATACTGATCATGGTGAGTTTTGTTGAAATGGCCGGCTGTAAAAGGTTTTAATCCGCACTCATTGGCAAACTCCATGACGCTTGAAGCCAGGTTTTTATAATCAGCGGATAACCTTACACAATGGGCGGGAACCTGATAATAACCTTTAAACAGGCAAAGATGCCCCTGAGCGCACAGCCGGGCCATCACATGATGCAAAACCTCCGATTCCGCCAAAATTCCCAGCCGGTCAGCCACCTCTCTGATATGAAACCGTGGTTGTATAGATTTTTGACCGACTGACGGTTTTTTAAAAAGAGCCCTCACCTCCCGCAGCAGTTTTTCATATTGCTGCCTTTTAACCACGCCGTCACCCACCCGGATCAGTTTGTCTTTTCCAAGCCCGCGCCGGATTTCATCCTCAAACACGGACTCCGGGAACAAGGACCGATCCGCCAGGTCTGCGGGGGAAAACGGTGTATTCGGATAACGGTCAAGGACTGCACCAAGGTATCCGGAGCTGTCATTTTCCTGAAGAGCCTTCAGGCATGCGATCTGGCTGGAAGCTTTGGCTTTGCGGAATTTTTCATCACTTGGCGCAAGCACCCGCCCGCCTCCCACCAACCTGTTGTCATTTAAAAAAGACACTGCAAATCTGTCTCCCGGCATGCATGAAACCGGCCTGTTGAGACGAAACTGGACCAGACATTTCCTGCCGGGCTCCAGAAAATCCGTATCCATAAAAACCAGCATGGCGCTTACAACGGCAGTGCCGATAAAAAGCCGCATGCGGATCCGGCTGTTTACAGGCCGGCCGGCGTTTTCCCAAAGCCCCGTTTCCGCGTTAATAAACCGGCAAACACTTCCGGTTTCCGGAGACGTGAGCACCATTCCCTTTTTTACCGACTGAAAGGCGATTTTATGCAGATTGATTCCAACCCGCTGACCCGCTGCGGCCGAACCTGTTCTTATGCCATGGGTTTCCATAAACCGGACCCGGCTTTGCCAGCCTTCGGGTTCTATCTTCACCGTTTCATTTACGCGGATCCTGCCCTGAAGAATGGTTCCGGTCACTATTGTTCCAAAACCGGCAGACTGCTTGACCTGATCGATCCAGAGACGAAAGGGAAGGTCAGCTTGCCGGAAAGGCAATTTTTTAACGCATGATTCTATGGTTTCAAGCAGGTGCCCCCATTTGTCCGGCCGGGTTGTTGAAAACCGGCAAACCGGAGCATCCGCAAGAAATGTGTTTTCCGTTAAATCGTTGATTTCCATTTCAGCCAGCAAGCAGATCTCTTCGTCGGCCAGATCGGTTTTGGTCAGTACAACCAATCCTGCGCGAATGCCCAGGCATTGAACAATCTGAAGATGCTCCCGGGTTTGATGCATGACCCCTTCATCTGCGGCCACAGCAATTATTGCCATATCCACCGGATACAGCCCGCGGACCATGTTTTTGAGATATGACGGATTTGCCGGCACATCCACGAAGGCCGCCTGAACTCCGGACGCAAACTGCAAGGGGGCAATCAGACATTGAGAGGATTGATTTTTGTCTTTTCCCGCTCGGACTTTATCTGATTTCATGCCTGTCAGAGATTGCACCAGTGCAGTTTTCCCGTGACCTGCATGACCGGCAACCCCTATGGTAAAATACCTGTTCATTGTGTTTTCCAGCCAGTGGAAGGGGCAAGGGGAATCGAACCTCCTCTTCGTTTTTCAGACGAAGCCGGCGGTTTTGAAGACCGCGGGGTGCCCAGCACCATTGCCCCTGTATTTGAGCTTCTGCCCCAAAAGGGATTTGCCGTAAAAAAGACGGCTCTTTTAAAACAAAACAGCCGCGGGCGGCTCCTTGATCATTCGATTGGCCGGCCCCAGTTTTTTCACAGAATCAACGACAAACTCAGCAACCTCCACGAACTTGGTGGACTCGGCCGAAGAGATCCAGGAAAAGTGCAGACGGCCGGGCGCAATTCCCATGTGCTCCAGAAGATTTTTAAGAAGTGCAAATTTGCGCCTGGCGTAATAATTGCCCTCTATGTAATGGCAGTCGCCGGGGTGGCATCCGGACACCCAGACCCCGTCCACACCGCTGCGCAATGCCGCAAGAATAAACTTCGGACTGACCCGGCCGCTGCAGGGAAGGCGGATCACCCGGATACCCGTGGGATACTGCATACGGCTGACACCTGCCAGATCAGCTGCGCCGTAGGTACACCAGTTGCAAAAAAAGGCCGCTATTTTTGGTTCCCATGTGGACATAAGAACTCCTTTCTTAAAGTTGATGTTGCTGCACAGGACAGGCTTCAATACAGTTTCCGCAGCCGGTGCACTGTTGAGCATCCACGCTCCGGGCCCGTTTCCGCACCCTTACGGTAAAACATCCGGCCCCGCCGGAAACAGACTCCAGTTCAGAAAGGGTCAAAAGCTCTATATTTCTGTGCCTGCCGGCTTCCACAAGCTGGGGAGACAAAATGCACATGGAACAATCATTTGTGGGAAAGGTTTTGTCGAGCTGAGACATGGCACCGCCTATGGCGGGCTTATTTTCCACCAGATAGACTTTATATCCTGAATTGGCCAGATCCAGAGCGCTTTGAACACCGCAGACGCCCCCTCCGACAATCATTACACTACCAACTGATCGGTCAGGCATTTTCCCTCCTCACACAGGTTTATTTGGTTTTGCCAAAATCCATACAGCCGCTTTCCGGACCCATCGGCGACCTTGCCTGTACACAAGGGCCGGAAGGCAGGGCCAGGGGCAGAAAAGTCTGCACAACATCAGGCTGCAGGCAAACTTCAACATCGCGCTTGGTTCAGGACGGAGTTAATCCGGGTAATAAAGCAGGGGGGTCAATACCGGGTAAAAGAAAAAGTGATCAGAAATCAGCTGTTACCGGTTTTCCGGCTGACACCCCATGGCTGCCCGCACCGGGCAGCATCGCTGCTGAAGTGTCATGTGCCGTGCAAAAACCAGTAGCCCATATCTGTTGCTCTCTGAAATGCGTCCGGACAGCCGCTTTCCTTTAATCAAGAAACCGCCGCCCTCAGACAGTTATTATTGATGGCACCGTAAAAAGTTCAATATCTGCGTTACGCGCAATTTCTCAGAATTTCACGTACAGATAAGTACGCTGCATTCTTCCAAATTGCGCAAGCCTTGATCTTTATTACGGCACCATCTGAAATCAGACTTCCAAGGAAGTCCAAGGACGGGGTCGGTTTTTGAAGCGACATTGAGCGTTTACGGAAACCTCCGTAAACGCTCAGGAGCAAAAAAACTGACCCCGGCCGCAGGGCTTTCTTCCTGCAAAAACAGCGGACGCGGTAAAAAGCTTTTTACGGTGTCATCAATTCTTATAAAAACACAAAAAAGATGTCAATTTGATAATATCGATATATTATTGGAAAATTATTTATATTATCTATAAGAAGCTTTAAATCGATGTTTTAAATGAATACTGGAAATGTTATTGAAATAATCCATTTTACATCCAAACCCATTGCCGGCTAGGATTTTTTTCAAATATTTTATTTTACAATCATGCCGCTGCCGTTTTATTGTTTCTAATGATCTTAATGCTGAAACCCTGCGGGAATGCCAATGGCTGACAACGCAACTCCCAAATATCTGCTGACCGAAAAAACCCGGGCTTCGGGCTGAGCGGGCAAGCTGGGTCCGGAGTTGCTGGACCGGGTGGTGCAACAATTGCCCGTCAAAACCGATCCGCGTCTTCTGGTGGGAATGGAGACCTCGGATGACGCGGGCGTCTATCAGTTAAGCCATGATACGGCCCTGATCCAGACCCTGGATTTTTTCACGCCCATCATTGACTCACCCTATGATTTCGGCCGGATTGCCGCAGCCAATGCATTGAGCGACATTTACGCCATGGGCGGCCGACCCCTGACGGCCATGAACATCGTGTGTTTTCCATCCGATGACCTGCCTGAAAGCGTGTTAAAAGACACCCTGGCCGGGGGCCTGGAAGTGATCCATGAATCCGGCGCCGTGCTTGTGGGCGGCCATTCCGTGGATGACGCGGAATTCAAATACGGCTTGTCTGTAACCGGAGTGGTGCACCCGGATGCGGTCTGGAAAAACAGCGGGGCGGCTGCCGGAGATCAGATTATTCTGACCAAACCCATTGGAACCGGAATTCTGGCCACGGCCGTCAAGGGCAAACTGGCAGACGATAAAACAATCAGTGAACTCATTGCCATCACCACCCGATTAAACAAAACCGCAGCTCTGGCCGCAGAGGGATTTTCTCCCCGGGCGTGCACCGACGTAACCGGATTCGGCCTTGCCGGGCACCTGCTGGAAATGGCCCGGGCCTCAAAAAAAGAAATTTCCCTGTCCGTGTCAGCGGTCCCGGCAATCGCGTCGGCCCTGGAATTCGGGCGCATGGGGCTGTTTCCGGCCGGGGCCTATGCCAACAAGAAATTTTTCAAACCCAGTATTGACTTTGCCCCGGAACTTGATCCCATTTTAACCGATCTTCTCTTTGACCCCCAGACCTCGGGGGGGCTGCTGCTGGCCCTGCCCGAATCAAATGCGTCAAAACTGGTCAGGGTCCTCCAAGAACAAGGAATTGAGGCCGGCATCATCGGCGAGGTCACCGGGCCTGATACCTGTGGGGCCCTGAGAATACTTCCCTGAAAAAACTCATAAAATACCTGTCACGCGCATGCCTGCCGGTTTTTTCCGGAAAAGGTCCCGGGCCGTGAAAATTTAATGATTTTGTATTTTTTCAGTTGATTATGCCTTGAAAAATTTATCTTGACAAACAAATTATTTTCTTGCTTTATAGTTGGTTTTTGGTTCGTTTCGTAAAAATTTCAAACAAGGACTTGCGGGAATATGCGGAAAAAACTCTATCTACCCAAAATAATTACATTTATGATCGTTCTGCCGGTCTTTTTCGGACTGTTTTTGCACACAGGCATTTCTCCGGCTTTTGCCCAGAACGAAACAAAGCGGGTACAAGTTGAAAAAATCGAGCCCGTGTATGTGGAAAAAGGCAAGACAACCTATCTGGTTACCCTCAGGGCTCATGTAACGAATAACGGGGAATCAGAAACCGTGACCGTTGATGTGAAAGGAACAGACGATAAAGACCACACCCTTGCCAACGTCCGCTTTTCGGGCAGTATACCCGAAGGATTAACCCGTGTGCTCATGGAGCAGTTTCAGATACGGGGAGAGGACTACGAAAACATAACCAGCTGGACTGTAAAGCAATAACGCTTATCGCTTTTCCACCTTGTCATGGGCCTTGTGCCAAAGGCAGCTGGCAGCATACACCTTTTGGGCAGAAAAGCCGGCTTCCCGGTTGCCGGGCCGCTAAAATCTCCGCCCCGGCGCCGGGGGTTATTCCTTTTGCCGGTGCCGCAAAAAAGCTGCGGCAAATTTAAGAGTTGCATAATCATGTCTGCCGGAGAAAAATTCGTGAACCGGCTTGAGATAAGGGGTTTGCAGCTCCTGGAAGGCCTTGCTGATTTCCTCCAGATCCGCCTTTGATACCAGTTCCGTGGCCGCAATTTCGCCCTGTTCGATCCAGTGGGCCAGATGGCCCTCGATGGTGCGGGGGTGCAGGGAGCGGTCTTCGGCGATTTCGTCCACTGTTTTGCCCTGGCGGTAAAGTTGAAGGGTCAGGGTTTTGGTGTCGGTTTTTTTCCCGGGTTTGTTTTTGGGCGCACCGGCTTTGGCCGAAGACCGGGACCCGGCCTTTTCCGGCTGTGCACTGGGCAGATCGGCTTTTGTGAGCTCCTTTCCGCCGCCAAATGTATTGATTAAGGCGGCTGCTTTTTCGATTTTCTGCAACTGTCCGGAAAACTGCTGATCCAGTGTTTCAATTTCCGTGATGTATTTTTTCAGCCCGGTTTTTTGGGTTTTGAGTTCAGACAGGTGCCGGCGGATGCGTTCGCAGAACCCGGTGAAAACCGGCTCAAAATATCCTTTGGCCGCCTCCACCCGCTGTGCCAGATAATCCAGGCCGCCATCGGCACCATCGTCGGCCAGTATCCGGTCCAGTTGTCTTACGAACTTGCCGCCCACTTCCCGGACCGGCCCCAGATCCGCCTGCAGGGACCGGGCCCAGTCCAGATGCGCCTGTTTTTTGGAATGGGCCGCATCCTTGGTGTAGGTGCGCACATGAAAATCCATTTCCCGCACCAGGCCGGAAAAATCAAAGGCATCCCTGACGGTGCGGGCCAAATAATCCAGGCAGGCCGGGTGCAGGGATTGCTCCAGGTCTTCGGGATCTTTTTTCTGCCGGACAAATGCGTCCAGGGCCGGGTCCCGGTCCATTTGCCGGAACCGGAAAGGGCTGGTCAGCACAAGGCCCTCCAGGGAGGTGAGCCGGGATAAGGCCACGTAGACCTGGCCGGCGGCAAATGCCCCGTCAACGTCAATGACCGCCCGGTCAAAGGTCAGGCCCTGGCTTTTGTGAATGGTAATGGCCCAGGCCAGCTTCAGGGGAAAGTGCACAAAGGTGCCAACGGTTTTTTCCGCGATTTCATTTGTTTCCTTGTTCAGGGCATAGCGCTTGTTTTCCCAGGTATGCGGCTCCACCCATACCGAGGGGCTCTGGCCGCCAAAGCCCACCTTGATGCCGCCGGCGTCCAGTTCTTCAACCGTGCCGATCCGGCCGTTGAAAAACCGCTGCTCTCCTGTGGGATCATTTTTGATAAACATGACCTGGGCGCCTTTTTTCAGGGCCAGCACCGGTTCGACCGGATAGGTGCGGGCATCGAATGTGCCCTTGACCCGGGCGCTGTATTCAAAAAGTTTTCCGGGCAGCTTTTCCAGTTCAGCCTGGTTGATCCGGTCTGCCTTGCGGTTGTGGGTGGTCAGATAGACGTAGCCATCGTCGGCTTCAGGCGCAAATCCGGGCCGGCAGCATCGGTTGAGGCATTCGATGTCTGCATCCGTTAGCCGGCCGTCGCGCAGGTGGTTTAAAACGGAAATAAAGGTCTCGTCGCTTTGCCGGTAAATGTGGGACAGCTCTATATAAACGGGACTTCTTTGCTGCAGGGCCCGGGCCCCGAAAAAAAACGGGGTTGTGTAAAATTCGTTTAACACCTGCCATTCGTTGTTTTTGACCACCGGCGGCAGCTGCTGCAAATCGCCGATAAAAAGAATCTGGACCCCGCCGAAGACCTCATCGCGCCGCCTTCGGACCATCCGCAGCACCGCATCAATGGCGTCGAGCAGATCGGCGCGCAGCATGCTGACCTCGTCGATGATCAGCAGTTCCAGCTTTCTGAGCATGTTGCGCTTGGTGGTGTGCATTTTGAGATTCCGGCGCAAAGACTGGGGCGTGTTGAGCTCAAAGTCCAGGGCCGAATCCCCGGGCGGCCGGTCCGTGGGTATAAATGCGCCAAAGGGCAGCTGGAACAGGGAATGAAGGGTCACGCCTTCGGCATTGATGGCGGCAATGCCCGTGGGCGCGGCCACAATGGTATTTTTATGGGTGCGCCTGCGGATGTCGTGCAAAAACGTGGTCTTGCCCGTGCCGGCCCGACCCGTCAAAAAAACGTGGCATCCGGTGCCGTTGATGTATTTTGAGGCCAGGTGCGCGGCCTTGTCTTTCCATTCAACCATTCAGGCACTCCTTGAAAAAGCAAAAAAGTCAGAGACAATTGCAGCCACCATACAAAAACCAATGCCCCATGACAACCCACTTATGCCCGGCACACCCTGCCATCGCTTCTGTGGGAGGCAAGCCCTGCGGCCGGCGCCGGTTTTTTCGCTCCTGACCGTTTTTACGGTATTGCTCAAGTGCATTTTGGGACAATTTCAAAACACGGCCCTCTATAACCTCAATCCAACTGATTTTTTAGTAAAAACGCTCAATGTCGCTTCAAAAACCGCCACCGCCCCCGGGCTTGCCTGGCAGCGCCTTGTCTTTCCAAAACAATACAAAAAAGGGCTGACGGGCCATAAACCCTTTGGACCGGGTTATCATTCCTTAGAGCTCTTCAGACCAGTTGCCCGATACGTCTATAAAACTGGTATCTCCAGTTTTGAAGGCTTCGTAAAAAGTCTGATTTCAGATGGTGGCGTAAAAAGTTCAAGATCAAAGCTTGCGCAATTTCGAAGAATGCAGCGTACTTAGCCGTACGTGAAATTCTGAGAAATTGCGCGTAACGCAGATATTGGACTTCCAAGGAAGTCCAAGGGCGGGGTCGGTTTTTGAAGCGACATTGAGCATTTACAGAAACCTCTGTAAACGCTCAGGAGCAAAAAAACTGACCCCGGCCGCA
>JAIPES010000138.1 GCA_021737045.1 Desulfobacteraceae bacterium
AAGGATTTTGCAAAAGCCGACCAAATCCGCGAGCAGTTGATACAGGCGGGAATTGAAATCAAAGACGAGAAAATCGATAAATCATGAGTCAATTCACAGTTGCATTGTTTCCGTTTACATTTGTTTCCGAAGCGCTGGCTCACGCCTGCCATGTTCGCTTCGGCGCCACCGTTGTATATCAGCCGGCCGCCGGTCAGACACCGGAGGCAATGGAAAGACTGGCGGCAGAAGGCACAATTGTTCTCAGGTTCCCCGTCCGGGGAGGTGAACGGCGGCTGGTGGAGCTTGCCGGCAATTACCGGGACTGGGGCGAGGTTTATCAGAAGGATGCGGCGGCTTTGAAAAAAATCGCGGACACCGGGTTTTTCCACAAGGAGTTTGCCCCGGAAATCAGCACGGAAATCCGCAGGGGCCCAAAGCCCGAAGCCCCGGCACCGGACCCGGTTTTTCAGGCCAGGTTGTTTTTGTTCCTGGCCCAGGAATATGACCGGCAGACCGCCGAGCTTCAAAGCGAACTCGCTGCCACGGACCGGGCAGAACAGGAAATGTTTTTCCGGATCCGGGGCGGTCCCGAGCAATCAGACCGTTTTTCCGCAAGCCATGCGGGTGACTCAAAAAACCCGGTGAAGGATCCGGGCGCCTACATGACCGAGTCCCGCCTGCGGGCGTGGCATACCCTGATGGCAGCCGATTCCGATCCGCCGCGCCTTTTTGTCACGCCCAGTCAGGCTGTCATGGAAGCCGTGGCCGAGGAAGATGAAACCCTGAGGAAAATGGACGATCCGCCCGAAGGGCTGCAGATTATGTCGGGCAAAGCCGGCGGGCCTGATGACGGCTTCAAAGCGGATTTCTATGAACTCGGCAGCCGGAACCGGATTATTGCGCTTTTTCAGCAAATCGGGTAGTCGCCGGAAAAATATGAGCAGGCCCCTTGACTCGACCCAACAATTGGTATATTGGAAAAATCTTATTGCCTGTACGCCGTAATAAACGACCCCGTATTATATTATAATCCATATGGAAATTGAGAAAGGAGACGGAAATGGCTTTTAATCCGATTGTTGACCCGGAGAAATGTGAAGGCTGCGAAGAATGTGTGGAGGTCTGCCCGGTGGAGGTTTTTGAAATCCAGGACGGCAAGTCCGTTCCGGTCAATGCCGAGGAGTGCCTGGGGTGTGAAAGCTGCATCGAGGTTTGTGAACCCGGCGCGATTACAGTGGAAGAAACCTAGTCCGCATACTGGAGATCCATGCCCCGGCCATGCCCCATGGCCGGGGTTTTGCCGTCTTGAAAAAGCCGCCCGGCACCGTGTACAGCACGCCAAAGCCGCAGGAAGCCGATCCCTGCGGGATAAAAAAATCCATCCATAACGTCATTGCGGAGAAATCGTGTTTATATGATTTTCCGGCTCGTCTGCCGTATTCTTCGTGCTTGCATCGAAGGTTTTTACTGAAATATGCCCGATGAAAGGTGCCGTTTTGTACAGCATACATACGTGGATCGGAACAATTCGGGTGGATATTTTGCCGGACCCGTTCCAGGTCAGGCGTATCTGGCTGCCCGGCACGTATCAGCCGGAGGCCTGCAAAACCGGGGTGCGGCCAGGCAGTCAGCAGCTAACCAATGAATCGGCGCCGGCCGGGATCCGGATACTCGATCAGATGATCCGGGAATACCTTGAACTCGGAAAGCCCCTTGAAACGCCATGGCAGTGGCTTTACCAGGAACACCTGACCCCGCTTCAGCTGCAGGTGCTGCGCCTCACCGCTGCGATCCCGTACGGCCGGGTGCGGACCTACAGGGATATTGCTGCGGACATGGGTAAACCCGCCGCGGCGCGATTTGTGGGCAATGCCCTGGCCGCCAATCCCTGGCCGTTGCTCGTTCCCTGCCACCGGGTGATCCGCACCAACGGGGCCGTAGGCGGTTTTGGCGGCGGCACGGACATGAAAACCAAGCTGATCAAACACGAGACAGGTGCAAAACATCCGGTGCTTGCGCATCGGTGGTGAATGTGATAGAGATGCCAAGATGAAACAATATGTTATTGATGAACTCAGCGAGCAGGATCAAAAAAAGCTGGAGACCTGCTTAACCGAGCGGTTCGGACCGGCCGTGCTCGACCGGGTGTACTGGGTTCCGCTGGATCCGGAATTCTACACCGCCCTGCAGGCTTCCCATGAGGACTGCCATCCCCTGTATTTCGCCCTGCAGCTCAAGCCCGGGGCCCTGGTTGGCGAATTTCTCGTCCGGACCCACAACCGGATGCACTGCAATTGCATGGCCTATGCCAATGACGCCCAGCAACGGTGGATTATGGCTTTGATTGACGGGATTGTCCGGGAATCGGGCATCACTGTATAATCGGATTTCGATATTGAAATTTCGGACTTTTCGGTGGTAGCGAATGCATTCAACCATGCTGAAAATCATTCCCCTGGGCGGACTGGGCGAAATCGGCCTGAACATGATGGCCCTGGAATACGGGGACACGATCGTGGTCATTGACGCCGGGCTGATGTTTCCGGAGGACTACATGCTGGGTGTGGATTATGTGATCCCGGACATGGGCTATATCCTGCGGAACAAATCCCGGCTTCGCGCCCTGGTGCTGACCCATGCACACGAGGATCATATCGGGGCCCTTCCGTATCTGCTCCGGGAAGTCAACCTGCCGGTTTACGGCACCCCCTTCACCCTCGGCATGGTCAGCCACAAGCTTGAAGAACACGGTCTGCTGGCAACTGCCTCGCTCAACGTTGTGCGCGCCGGCCAGCGCATTTCCGTCTCCCCGTTTTCCTTTGAGTTCATCCGGGTTCATCACAGCGTTGTCGGCGGGGTGGGCCTGGCCATTGACACCCCCTATGGGCTGATCGTGCATACGGGGGATTTCAAGATTTCCGATTCCACCATTGCCGGCCTGGAAACCGATGTTGATGCCTTTGCCAGATGCGGGCAGCGGGGGGTGCTTGCGCTGATGTCGGATTCCACCAACGTGGAACGCGAGGGACGCACCCCCTCGGATGCACGCGTGCGCCAGAGTCTGGAAAAAATTATCGTCAACAGTCCCGGCCGGGTTATTGTGGCCCTGTTTGCCTCCAATATCTCCCGCATCCAGCAGATCGTCAACATCATCAGGACCGGCAGCCGGAAGATTATGTTCAATGGCCGCAGCATCGAACTCAGCGTGAAAATCGCCAAGCAGATGAACCTGCTGCAAATCCCGGAACATATGGAAATTTCCATAGAAGATGTGGATCAATACCCGGATGAAGAGCTGATTATCCTTACCACCGGCAGTCAGGGGGAGCCCATGTCAGCGCTTGCCCGCATGTCCACGGGGTCGCACAAGCAGATTAAAACCAAGCCGGGCGATACCGTGGTGCTTTCCTCCAAGTTCATCCCCGGCAACGAAAAGGCGATTGCCAAGATTATCAACAATCTTTTCCGCAAGGGCGCCAATGTGATCTACGAAAAAATTTCGGAAATACACGTATCCGGGCATGCCTTTCGCGATGAGCTCAAGATGATGATCGACCTGACCCGGCCCGGATATTTCATTCCCATTCACGGCGAGTACCGGCATTTGTATCATCATGCCCAGTTGGCCGCCGAATCCGGTATCCCCCGGGATCGGGTGATGCTTGCGGAAAACGGGGACAATATCGTATTCGGAGAACAGGGCGGCTGGATATCCGAGCGCATCCCCACTAGTCGGGTGCTGGTTGACGGTAAAGGCATCGGCGATGTTGGGCGATCCGTGTTAAAGGAGCGGCGTCTGCTTTCAGAAGAGGGCATGGTGGCTGTCACCATGGCCATTGACGAGGAAACCGGGTTTGTCGTGTACGGTCCGGAGATCCTGTCCAAGGGTTTTGTGTTTGAAACGGAAACCGGCCATATTATTGAAGATGCCAAATGCGTTGTGCTTGAGATCGTGGAGGAAGCCGTGGAACTGCCGCACCCGGCCGAAGTGATCCGGCGGCGGCTGCCCGGGGCCCTGCGGGAGTATTTTAATTTTACCATTCGGCGCAGGCCGGTGATCCTGCCCTTTATCCTGGATGTGTAGTCCCGGACATGCAACCTGCTCAGATAAACAGGCGGATATGACAATACAAAGGGAAATTGCAGGGATACTGATCTTCTTTCTGGTGGTGTTTTCCGCAGTGAGTCTGCTGACCTACAGCCCGGCGGACCCGTCTTTGCACCACGCCGTGGGCCCCGGTTTTGTGCAGAATTATTTCGGACTGGCGGGTGCCTATCTCGCAGGCCTGCTTGTTGGGCTTTTCGGAATCGGGGCATTCTGGATTCCGGTTTTGCTGTTTTTGACCTGTGTCCGTTTTTATACGCACGGGAGCCGGGTTTCTCCGTGGCTGGCAGCTTCAGGCGGCATCTTGCTGGTGGTCGGCAGCGGTGCGCTGGCTGCCTTGTCTCAGGACAGCTACGTGATTTTCAATACACCGTATGCTGCCGGCGGTATGCTGGGCCAGCCCGTGATGGCGATTTTTCTGCGGTATGCGAACCCGACAGGTGCACTGGTCATCCTGCTGTTGATCCTTGCAATCGGATTCATCCTGACAACCGGGATTTCTCTTGTGGCCGCGGGCAGAAACGGCGCCCGGATCGCAAAACTCGGAATTTTGAGCATCAGCGAATGGCTCAGGCGCTGTCTTCAGTATTTCGGTCGTTTGCGCCTGCCGCGCCTGCCCAAACGGCGTGTTCTATCCCAAAAAACGAAAAAATCTGAGAATTCCGCAAAAACCGGGAATATGCCGGATACCCCGCCTGAAAAACAGACAGGTTCGGCTGCATCCGCCCAGGTCAAGATCCAGAACCCGGCTCCCCGGTCTGTATCTTCTGCGGCGCCCAAACAGCAAGTCTTTGATTCCATGAAGCTCCAGGAAGGCTTTCAGTTGCCGTCTCTGAGTTTTCTGGAAGAGACGGAAAAGGTGGCCGGCGACATTGATCATGAATATCTGCAGGAGCAGTCCGGGTTGCTGGAGAAGAAACTCCAGGATTTCGGGGTGCAGGGAAATGTCACCGAGGTACTGCCCGGGCCGGTGATTACCCGCTATGAATTCGCCCCCGCCCCGGGGGTGAAGATCAACAAGATCGTCAACCTCTCAGATGATCTGGCCCTGGCCTTAAAGGCCCTGAGCGTGCGCATCATTGCCCCGATTCCGGGCAAAGCCGTTATCGGCATTGAAATCCCCAACAAGAAACGCGAATTGGTGGGCTTCAAGGAAATCGTGGGTTCCCGGGTATTTCAGAAATCAGAGTCCAAGCTTACCATTGCACTGGGAAAAGACATCGTGGGATATCCGGTTGTAGCCGATCTGCAGACCATGCCCCATCTTTTGATCGCCGGTGCAACCGGAACCGGCAAAAGCGTGGCCTTGAATACCATGATCACCAGTATCCTGTATAAGGCCACTCCGGAGGAAGTCAAACTGATCATGATCGATCCCAAGCGGATCGAGCTTTCCGAGTACGACGGCAT
>JAIPES010000139.1 GCA_021737045.1 Desulfobacteraceae bacterium
GTGCTGCCCGCAGTACGGGCAGAAATATTTTTTCTTCATGGATTTGTCTGCAGGTTCATCAGTCTTCAAAGTCACCGGATTCGCCCCGGTCCCGGTTGATCTCCGAGGCCCGCTCGCGGATTTTCTCCGGGGTCCATTGCGCCGGGTCTTCGATGCGGCCGGCCTTGGGCCCGGGGTCATGGGATCCGGCCGCCAGGATTTCATCAAGGACAATAGGTGCGGTGTCCCTGCAGTTAAACACGTCCGTGAGCAGGGTGTAGACAAATTCGGCCACCCGGTCGGCCATGCGCTCCCGGACTTCTCTGGGCTGGGCCAGCAGCCGGCTTTCAAAGGGCAGGTTGAGTTTTTTGTAATCCCCCTTTTTCAGCCCCTTGGATTCCGCGTGGGCGGTCATCTCGGCCCAGGTCTGCTCGGTTACGCCCTGATCTTTGACCTTGATGAAATTGCCGTTTTCATCGAGCCGGGCGTTGCCGTAGTCGTTTACTTCCAGGCCCCAGGAGATCATCTGCAGGGAGGTGGCCACGTTGGCCTTGGTGGTCCGGGTCTCCCGGGCGATGCGCCGCAGGCGATCCGAGCTGTTGCCAGAGGTCCCGTGCTGGGCCCCGGATACCTTGTAGGCGGATACCGCCTCGTGGACTTCAGCGGTCAGTTCCACCTGGATGCCCTCGGATCCGGCTTCAATGCCGTGGGAGGTGCCGTTGTTCAGCGCGATCCAGTCGGGGAAAATGTCGTGTGCATTTAACCCCTGGATGAGAAACAGCGCTTCCTGGGGCGTGGACAGCCCGGTGCTGCCCTTGATTTCCCCGACCTCGGTTTCGCGGCCCGCCCATCGGGGCACGTACGGCCACAGCTCGATGCTGGCCAGGAGGTTGTCGGCATCCGACATGTGCGAGGCATCAATGGCAATGGAGGTGATGCCCGCATCAAACATGCTGGGAATTTCGGTTCTGGCATATTCCACGTCTTCAGGGCCCTTGATGCCGTAGTGGTCTGCGTGAACGGCAACAGGGACGGTAATGTTGAGCTCGTTGCACAGGTCGTCAACAAGCCGGGCGATGTTGTAGAAGTTGACCGCGCAGTATCCGCTTTCGGATTTTGCGATTTCAATGATAATTGCGGCATTGGCCTGCTGGGCCGCCATCAGGGCGCCGCGGATGGCGAAATAGTTCCTTCCGTTGGCTGCCATGGCAATGGCCTGGCCTTTTTTGAGCATGGCCCGGTCGATGAACCTGCCGCTGACAATCAATGCCCGGGAATTGGGAAACAGCTCGGCTACATTGGGCGGCCGGCCGATTCGCAGTGCCTGTTCAAATGCGTCCTTGTAATCCGTCATGTTATCGCTCCCTTCATCTATATGGGGTTATCAGGGTTCATGGAAAATCTTCATATTTGCCGGCACTGGCATCCTGCCGGATTTGTTTCAGAATTTCCAGGATTTCGTTTTTCCGGGATTCGGGTGCGGAAATTTCGCCCCATCCCTTCTGCATCTGGAAAAGCCCGTCGTATGCCGTGTCATGGTGGGACCGGATGCGGTGGGCAATGCCGCGTTCCTCGAGAATCGATCCGAGCAGCTGGGCTTCAAACGGGTTGTCCAGCCCGGAGATGCGGACAAATTCCGCGTTTTCAGGTTTGCGTAAGTCCATGGAATTTCGATTGAAGTCTGATTCTTGAATATGGTATAGATCTGAACATGGTTTATAAGTTAATATAAATGTGCGGCTTTTGGGCTGTCAACACATATATGGGATGGGTGTATGGATAAAGTGCTGATTGTTGACGGAGATCCGGAGCTTTTGGACAATACCCGCAAGGGCCTGGAAAAGGTGCAGCAGTTCGAGGTACTCACTGCCGGCGACGGGGAAGAAGCGTTATCCATAATGTCTTCGCATTATATTTCCGTGCTGGCCACGGATATCGAGACACCCACCCTGGATGCGCTGGAACTGCTGGCCTACATGTCCCAGAAGCATCCCAACACCCCGTGCATCGTGATGACCGACCGCGGCAAGCCGTGGTTTAAAAAGCGCATCAGCCAGCAGTCATTTCTCTATCACCTGGAAAAACCGTTTGAAATCAAATCCCTTGTGTCCGCTTTGTTTGTGGGATTAAACCTGCGCGACGAGGGCGAAAGCGCCAAGGGCATGACCATGGCCAGCCTGCTGCCGCTAATCGAGCTTCAGCAGATGACCTGCCGCATGCAGGTTCGCGCCGAAGGCAGGCGCAAAGGTTTTCTTTACTTTGAGCACGGGGAAATCATTGACGCGCATTGCGGAAAGCTTTCCGTGCAGGATGCCGCCCATGAGATCGCCTCCTGGAACCGTATTT
This sequence comes from Desulfobacteraceae bacterium, assembly GCA_021737045.1. Classification (GTDB taxonomy): domain Bacteria; phylum Desulfobacterota; class Desulfobacteria; order Desulfobacterales; family Desulfosalsimonadaceae; genus Desulfosalsimonas. The sequence goes on from JAIPES010000139.1 coordinate 2,326, forward strand.
CCTTTTCCCTGTCTGAACTGCCGCGCCGCAGAAGCCGGCGGCGGATCAAAACCAAGCTCATGGATTTTGCCGAGGCCACGTGGAGCACGGGGGAAAATTCCGCGCCTCCCAAAAGCACCGCAGATGATCTGATTACCCTGGATGATGAGGTCATTGAGCTCTGTGACGAGGTTGACGACCCTTCGGGCGATGCGGATGCCGATACAAAGGCCCGGTCCGCCGGCCCGGAGATCACCCCGGAAATCCGGCAGAAGGCCGCCGAATGGCTGGAGACCATCGTGGCCGAAGTCAGAGATATCCGGGATTGCCGGACCATCGCCGTGGTCAACACCGGGGGCAGCGTGCTGGCCACCCGGCGCAGGGGCGGAGGCGAGGACGTGGATAAACTGGCGCGCGCCATGTGCGCTATCCTGGCAAACGCCAGAAAGACCGCCGCAGGCATGAACATGGATCACGCCGGATCCATCACCCTTCATGCCAGACACGGCATCGTGATCATACAGCAGCTTGAAGGCCGCACCAGTGTGCCCCTGTGCGCGCTGATTACCTGCGGCGTGCGCAGTAACTGGTATTTTATCAAAACCCGGCTGGATGAACTCAGTTTTTAATCACGGCTACCCGGATCCCGTTTAATACCGCGGTTGCAGACAGCCAGTCCACCTCGCCCGGGGTGATGCAGTTTGTGTTCACCCCCGGGTTCTGGTTTGCCACGCGCATCTGCACGCCTTCCATGTCATGGCCCCACCCGTGGGGCAGGCTTACCACGCCGGGCATGATTTGCGCGGTGATTTCCACGGGTGCGCGGATACTGTCCGCATCCGAGGTGATTTCCGCAAAATCCCCGTTTTCAAGGCCCAGGGCGCCGGCGTCGTCGGGATGCACGTAAAGGGTGCATGGATTGTTTTTGGACAGGGCCGGGATATTGTGCATCCAGGAGTTGTTGGTGCGCAGGTGCCGTCTTCCGATGAGTTCCAGGGTCCGTTTTCCCGGCCGATCGTTTTGGGCCGGTATCTTGAGTTGTGCCATGGCGCTGCGTAGCTGCTGCGGAAACAGGTGAATTTTGCCGTCCGGGGAGGCAAGCGCCTTTTCGATCCAGGATGATAGCGGACCCAGGTCAATGCCGTGGGGGCTTGCAGCCAGCCTGTCAAAATTGATTCCGTCGGCCTTGAGGCCGAAATTGTCGCCGTACGGGCCGATGCGCAGCAGAAAATCCAGAATCCGCTCCGGTCCGCGTCTGCCAGATAGCATGCCGGTCAGGTCGTCTTTGGTGACACCGGCTTTTTCCGGCCCGCCCATGGCGCGGATCACGTTATCCGCCAGGCCGTTTATGATTTGGTCTGCCACCTGTCCGGGGTCTGCCTCGGCGCCCCTGCCGGAGGCGATATGGGTCAGATGGGCCACGATTTCCCACTTGTTTTTTTCCTCCGGGCCCTTTTCCAGCACAGGCGGCGAATACGCGGCAAAGTTGCGCACCGAGAGCCCGTGAAAGAAAAAATCGTAATGGCCGTGGCACAAAATCGAGGCCGGCGGCAGGATCACGTCGGCCCGCCGTGTGCTTTCATTGATGTAGTAGTCCACGCAGACCATGAAATCCAGCTTTGCCAGGGCCGCATCCAGCCGCCGGCTTTCGGGCACGGCCACCACCGGGTTGCCGGCAATGGTAATCAGGGACCGGATCTGCCCCTCGCCCGGGGTTTCCATTTCTTCTGCCATCAATGCCGCGGGCAGCTCACCGGCCACTTCCGCCGCACCGGAAACCCGGGAGTGCCACCGCCCGGTGGTAAATCCCTTTTTCGGGATGGTGCCGTCAGGCACGTGGGCCGGCCGGGCAAACCCGGTGCCGCCCTGGCGGTCCAGGTTGCCGGTCAGGATGTTGACCGCTTCAATAAGCCAGGAGCAAAGCGTTCCGTGCCGCACCGTGCTGGTGCCCATCCGGCCGTAGACGGCGCACTTGTCCGCTTCGCCGATTTGCCGGGCCAGCCGGGTGATTTCATCTGCCGGCACCCGGCAGACCGATTCGGCAGCCGCCGGGGTCCATTCGGATACCGCATCTTTTAGATCCGCGATATCCCCGGGATCGATCAGGTCAGTCAGGTGCCCGGTTGAAACCAGATCTTTTTCAAACAGCACGTGTATGATGGCGCATAACATGTATACGTCCGTGCCGGGCCGGATAAACAGGTGGCGGTCTGCGGCCTGTGCGGTGCGGGTTTCTGCCGGGTCGATGACGATCATCTGCCCGCCGCGCGCCTGCAGCGCGCGCACCCGGCCCGGAAAGTCCGGGGCGGTCATTAGGCTGCCGTTGGAGACAAACGGATTGGCCCCAAAGACCACGAGCAGATCCGTGCGGTCCACGTCCGGTACCGGGATGCGCCCCGGGTTGCCGTATATCCACCCGCAGGCGGCCATCTTGGGCATCTGGTCCACCGTGGAGGCGGAATAGAAGTTTTTCGTTTTCAATGCTTTGATCAGCGGCCGGATAAACAGGCCACCGGCCATGGTGTGGGTATTGGGATTGCCCAGATACAGGGCCACCGCGTTATTGCCGGATTCCTCCCGGATTCGGGCGAGGTTGGCCGCCACAAGGCGCAGGGCCTCGTCCCAGCCGGATTCCCGGAATTTTCCGTTTTCCTTGATCATCGGAGTTCTCAGCCGGTCCGGGTCCGCGTGAAGGTCTTTTAGCGCAATTCCCTTGGGGCAGCAAAACCCTTGGCTCATGGGATGATCCTGATCGCCCCGGACCTTTTCCACCTGATCTCCCGAAAGCGTGATTTCCAGCCCGCATCCGGCCTCGCATAAGGGACAGACGCGATACGCACTCTTTTGTGTCATGACAACTCCTTTTTCTGGATGGGCAATTCCTAAGGGAATCTATTTTTAATATTTTTCAGCCATGGCGAATTTTGTTCAGGTCCTCTTTGTACCATATCCGCATCAAAAAGCAAAAACCCCAAAAAGAAAAAGAGAAAAAGGGGACAGACCTATTTTTCATTTCCTTTGTACCACATCCGCACCAAAAAGCAAAAACCCCAAAAAGAAAAAGAGAAAAAGGGGACAGACCTATTTTTCATTTCACGAAAAATCGAAAAATAGGTCTGTCCCCTTTTTGGGGTTTTTGCCGGGCGTTGCATTTT
>JAIPES010000040.1 GCA_021737045.1 Desulfobacteraceae bacterium
CACAGCGGACGGAACAGTGCTGCCGCTTTCCGCGGTTGCCAGGGCAGGCTACGGTTTTACCCGGGATACGATTACCCGCATCGACGGCAAACGCGCCGTCTATATATCGGCTGATGTGGACAAGGACACCCTCTCTTCCACCGAGCTGGTCAGCCGGTTGCAGCGGGACATCGCGCCCGGACTGAAAAGCCAGTATCCCGGCCTGGATATTCACTTTGCCGGAGAAGCCGAAGAGCAGGCAAAAACCCAGACCTCCATGCTGAAAATGTTTCTGCTTGCCCTGCTCATCATTTATTTTTTGCTGGCGGTGCCGCTGAAGTCCTATATACAGCCGATTCTCATCATGACGGCCATCCCTTTCGGGATTGTTGGCGCCATGCTCGGCCACTGGCTCAATGATCTTTCATTGGGAATTTTATCTTTAAATGGTATCATTGCTTTATCCGGGGTCGTGGTCAATGACAGCCTGTTGCTGGTGTCAACGTATAACAGCTTAAAGGACGAGGAAGCGGACCTGGTGCAAGCCATCAGCCGGGCGGGCAAAAGCCGGCTGCGGGCCGTGCTGCTCACCTCGCTGACCACGTTTGCCGGTCTGGTGCCGCTTCTGAGCGAGACGTCCATGCAGGCCCGGTTTTTGATTCCAGCTGCCGTTTCCATGGCTTACGGCATCATTTTCGCCACCGTTATCACGCTGATTCTGATTCCGGTGCTCCTGATGATCCGGCATGATGCGGGAGAACGGCTTTCGCGTATTCCACAGCAAATCAATCTCTTACAGAAGAAGGCGCAGCCATGCTAAACGTGCTTCTGATTGAGGACGATTTCGATCTTGCGGAAACCGTGGGAGATTATCTGGAGCTGGAATCCATTGTGTGTGATTACGCCAGCAACGGCGTGGCGGGACTGCAGCTGGCCGGGGAAAATGCCTATGACGTGCTTCTTCTTGATTTGAACCTTCCTCGTCTGGACGGCCTGAGCCTTTGTGAACAGCTGCGCGCCGCTGGCAATGATTCGCCGATTTTGATGCTTACCGCCCGGGACCGGCTGGACGACAAGCTGGCGGGGTTTGAGGCCGGAACCGACGACTATCTGGTCAAACCATTTGAACTAAAGGAGCTGGTGGCGAGAATCCATGCACTGGCTCACAGACGAAGCGGGCAAATCCAGGTGTTGCGATGCGGGGATCTGGAAATGAACCTGAAGGAGGGGACCGTGGTGCGGGCCGGGCGGGAGATCCGGCTTTCGCCGACGGGCTGGAAAATCCTTGAGACGCTTCTTCGTGCATCTCCGGAGGTGGTTTCCAGGCAGAAACTGATGGATGCGGTTTGGGGGGAGACGCCGCCGGACAGCGACAGCCTTAAAGTCCATCTCTTTAATTTGCGAAAAGCCGTGGACGGCCCTTTTGCAATGCCTTTGCTTCATACCGTTCCCGGAAAAGGATTTGCCGTCAAAGCGGAAGATTCGTCATGAAAAGAAAGATTCGCCTGAAATGGTTTGTGGCCCTGTCCTTTCTGGCCCTGGCGCTTGTTCTGGTTGCCGGGTATTCGTTTTTGAGCGCCCGGTTTTTTATTCGCGGCATGGACAGTATTATTGCCGGCAACATGGCCCAGGTGGTGGAAAGCTATGTCGAGGCTGTGCCGGCAGACAAGCGGCGGCAGCTGAACCTGTTCAGCGGCTATCATATCGCGGCGCGCTGGCAGCAGATGCCCGATGAGATTCGCAAGGTGCTGACACCGCCCGCTCAAACCGCTGTGATGCGAAAAAACCATGACGCCGGATGGTTTGCCCCGCCTGAAAAGGTTTATTTTGTAATGCGGGTGACATGCGGCGGCGACGGCTATTTTATCACCCGAACGGTTACCCGGGCCTCCGCCTCGCCGCTGGTGGGACGAAAGGCGGCGCAGAACATGCATCTGCTGCTCCTTTTAAGCCTTGTCAGCGTGTTAACCCTGGCCGGGATCACCTGGCTGGTGATCCGTCAGGTGGAACGGCCGGTCAGGGCCCTTGGCCAATGGGCCCACGCGCTCAATGAAAGCAGCCTGGACGCGGTCCCGCCTGATTTTTCCTACCCGGAACTAAATGAACTGGCGGAGATGATCCGCACCAGCCTTGGGTCGGTCAAGGAAAGCCTTGAGCGGGAACATCTTTTTCTGCGCCACAGCAGCCATGAGCTAAGAACGCCGATCAACGTGATCCGGAACAATATAGAGCTGTTGCATAAACTCCGGGAGCACCCTGGAGGAAACCGGGAGTCCCGGCAGAATCAGGTTGTCGACCGGATCGACCGCGCCAGCATGACCATGAAGCATCTCACGGAGACGCTGCTCTGGCTGAGCCGGGAGAATGAAGGCGAACTTCCGGCAGAAATGCTGGATCTGGAACAGCTCATCTGCGATCTGATTGAGGAGTCGCGCTATCTTTTAAAAGACAAGGACGTGGATCTGATTGTCAGGACAGACGTCTGTCCGGTTTCAATTCCCGGCATCGCCGCCCGTATTGTTCTGGGAAATCTCATCCGCAATGCGTTTCAGCATACCCGTTGCGGCACTGTCCGTATTGTCCAGAAAGGCCGGTGCGTTGAAATCAAAAACCATATAGCCGGGGAAAACGCGGGCGCTCCGGACCTCGGATTCGGCCTTGGTCTCCGGCTGACCGAACAATTGACGCAAAAATTGGGCTGGCCGTATAAACGCCAATCAGAAACGGACTGCCATCTTGCCGAAATCTGTCTTGGCTGATCCGGGCGTGCCGGTTTAAAAGCATAGCTGCCAGCCTCAATAACTTTTTTTGGTACAGGCGCAAAGTCTCTGACGGCACCAATGGACCGATTGAATACGAGTTCACAAAAAGGCGGGGATACTTGCCAAAGACGGTATGCCGGATCATTGGTGTCCGGTTAAGAATCAAATAATTTCAATTGGATATGTTTGCAGTCATTTTCAATTTCGTAGATAGAAATTTTAAGCAACTGAGATAACGATATTTTTTCAAAAAGAGTCAAGCTTGATGGCGCCGTAAAAAGCTTTTTACCGCGTCCGCTGTTGTTGCAGGAAGGAAGCCTCCACCCGGTCCTCATGGGTCACGGGGTGATTCCGGCCATGCTGGTATCCGGCCTGGTTTTCCTGGGGGCTCCCTGATGACGGCGCCGGCGCCGGAAGCCTGGCTGGCCGCCTTTTTCGATGATGCCACGGAAGGTCTTTCCCCTGAAGTCAGCCGGGGAGAGGGGCTCTCCAAAGAGATGGGGTAACATTGTGACAGAGAATTATATAAAACCCGGCCATACCCACAAAGATCCCGCCCATACCGGATTCCAGTTTCTGGAGGATCTGTCCACCGCCTATTGGTACTCCCATGTGCTGTTCTCCGCTCTGGAGCTGGACTTGTTCCGCCACCTGGAGGCGGGGGCCGATACCTGCGGGAAACTTTCGGATGCGGCCGACTGCCGGCCGGAGGAACTGGCCCGGATGCTGGCCGCCATGAAGGCGGTGGGCCTGGTTCACGGCAGGGAGGGAAAGTACTGGAATACCCAGGCCGCCTCCCTGTATCTTGTGCCGGGCAAGCCCGGGTATATGGGGGAATTTTTTCTTTACCGCCGCTATATGCGGCCCAAATGGGAGGGCCTGACCGGCGCCGTTGCCCTGGAGCCCCCCGGGGCGGAGGAAGACCTTTCCTATAAGGAGCGCAACTTCAGGTATGTCCGGGCCATGGACACCCTGGTCCGGCAAAAGGCCGGGGAGATTGCAGCGTGGGTTAAAGCGGAGGACATTTCAGGCCCCGTCCTGGACGTCGGCGGCGGGGCCGGCTCCCTGATCCGGGCGGTGCGGGAAGCCTGCGGCCCCCTGCCGGCCGTTCTTTTTGACATTTCCGAGGTCATTGAGGCGGCGGGCCGCCTCTGTCCGGAGGAAAGGGACTGGGAGGGCATCGACCGGGTGGCCGGGGATTTCAGGACCCATGAGTTTAACCGCCGGTTCGGCTTGGTCATCCTGGGCAACTTCCTTCACGCCTACGGCCGGAAGGAGGCCCGGGAACTTCTGGAAAAGGCGGTGGGCCTGCTGGCTCCGGACGGCCTGCTGCTCATCCACGATTACTTCCCCGACCAGCAGGGGCGGGTGCCCCAGAAAGGGGCGCTCTACGATCTGGCCATGATGCTCAATACCTATAACGGGGCCTGCCAGGAGGCAAAAACCATTATAAGCTGGTGCCGGGCCGCCGGGCTGTCCGCCTGCGGGATGAAGCCTTTGTCCACGGATTCCGCCGTGATCCTGGCCCGGTCGGCGGGCCCCCTGAACCTGGATCTGAACCCCCTGGAGGTCTTTGCAAAAGATCTGGACATCGAGGCTTTTGTCCCGATTTCCCCCGCCCACGTGATCACGGCGGCCTGGCCCAGGCAGAAATGCCGGACCGGCTGCACCCTTTATCACAAGGGGCTGCAATGCCCGCCCTACGGCATGGATCACCACCGAACCCGGGAGCTGATGGACAGCTACAGCCGGGCCTACCTGGTCCGGGGCACCCCGCCGGGCAAGGCCTTTCACAAGGTCCTGCTCTCCCTGGAGAAAAAGGCCTTTCTGGAAGGGTGTCATAAGGCGTTTTCCATGGGGGCCGGTCCCTGCACCGTCTGTCCCGACTGTCCCCCCGCGGACGGAAAGTGCCGGTTCCCCCACCTGGCCCGCCCTTCCATGGAGGGCTCGGGCATTGATGTCTATACCACGGCGGCCAATGCGGGCGTCCATATTAAACCGGTTCAGGAGCGGGGCCAGTACGTCACCTATATCGGTCTGCTGCTGGTGGAGTGATTCCTATGAAACTTGTTCTCATTCAACTGCCCACTTCCCACTTCGGTGCCGGGGAGAAGGTTTACCCCTTAGGACTTTCCCGCCTCTCTTCCCTGGTGCCGGACACTGTGGAGAAACGGGGCCTTGACATGAACATCGTCCCGGATCCCTGGGGCGCCCTGAAAACACTGCTGACGGATTACCGGCCGGACATGGCCGTGCTTTCCTTCAGGAACCTGGATCCCCTGGCCGGCCATCAGACCTCTTATCTCTCGTCTCTTAAAACGGGGGCCGCCCTAATCCGGACCCTGATCCCGGACTGCCGGATCATGGCCGGGGGCCCGGCTTTTTCCCTGTTTGCCCAACGTCTCATGGCCGAGGTGCCGGAAATCGATTTAGGCTTGATCGGGGAGGGGGAACCGGTGTTCGTCCAGCTTTTGGTTCCGGGGGCGGACCCCTCAACAGTCCCGGGGGTACTGTGGCGGGAAAAAGGGGAGATCCGGGTCACCCCTCCGGGCCCCAAGATGGACATGGACCGCCTGCCGCCCCTGGATACGCAGGTCTTTCTCCCCACGGATTATACCGGGGCCAACGCCTATGTGGCGGCCATGGGCATTGAGGGCAAACGGGGGTGCGATCTTTGGTGCGGCTATTGCCTCTACCCCTTTCTGGGCGGCACCTGCATGCGCCTGCGCGCCCCGGATTTCATTGTCCGGGAGATGAAAGATCTGAGGGACCGATTCAACATCCGCCTCTTTCATTTCACTGACTCCGTGGTCAACCGTCCGGCCGATTATTTCGAGGCACTGTGCCGGGAGATGATAAAGGCGGGGCTGGACGTCTCCTGGACCGGATTTTTCCGGGAGGACGGCTTTACCGACGACAATCTCTCCCTGGCCATGGATGCCGGCCTTGCCGCCGTTTATTTCTCCGGAGACGCCCTGACCGATGAGGGGCTGTCCCTGCTCAACAAGCGCCTGACCTGCGATCAGATCCTGGAGGCGGCCCGGCTTACGGCCGGAAAAAAGATACTGACCATGAGCCATTTTCTGGTCAACCTGCCCGGGGAGACCGAAGACAGGGTCAGGCGGTCGGAGGCGATGCTGGACCGGCTCCTTGAAATCCACGCCCCGGCCGGGAATCTGGGGGCTGTCATCTTCAACCATGTCCGCCTCTATCCCGGGGCCCCCTTAACCCGGCGCCTCATCGGTAGCGGCCGCCTGGATCCGGAGACGGACTTCCTCTATCCGGTTTACCACAACCCTGCGCCTTTCAGGGATATCCTTCACCGCTTTGAGGCCAAATGCCACACCGCCGGTGTCTTTTCCCGGTTCGGCCTGGATCTGTAAAAGGAAATGCCATGAAAATCGTCGTTCTCGATCATCCCCGTATCCCCTCCCGGGACCATTTCAACGATATTGCCAACACCCCGCTGTGGTCCTGCCTCATGGGGGGCTATGCCGCTTCCGCTCTGGAAGCGGCCGGTTTTGAAACCATTTTCCTGGACCATGCCCTGCCCGGGGCCCGATTTGAAGAGACCCTGGCGGCCTTGGCGGCTGAAGATCCGGATCTGCTCTGCATCAATGCGGTCTATTTCTGGGAGAATACCAGCGCCCTGTTCGATTTTCTCAAGGACCTCAGAAGGGCGGGTTTCCAGGGACATATCAACCTTTTCGGCTTTTTCCCCACCCTGGTCTACCGGCAGATCCTTTCTGCCCGCCCGGCGGTGGACTCCATTGCCGTGGGGGAATTTGAGCACACCCTGAAGGATCTGGCCGCGGCCCTGGCCCGGGGAGTCTCCGTGGCCGGTATCAATGGGCTGGCCACGGCGGAGACCCTGGGCCACAACCGCCCCCGGCCTCCGGAAAAGAATCCCGACCTCTTCTCCTTTCCTGTGCGCAGCCACCTCAAGGGCACGGTTTCCATCCTGGCCAGCCGGGGCTGCTACAATCATTGCAGCTTCTGCCCGGTCCCCTCCTTTTACAACCAGGGCCCCTTGTGGCGGGGCCGCTCCCCGGAAAATATCGCAAAGGAGATGGCGCTGCTGGCGGACCGGGGCGTAACCTCCTTTTACTTCTGCGATCCCAACTTCATCGGCCCGGGGAAACGTGGCCGCCAGCGGACCGTTGAACTGATGGACCGCATCCGCCCCCTGAACATTCGCTTCGGTATGGAGACCCGCCCCCAGGACCTGGACGATACCGTTTTGGAGGCCTTGACCTCCGCCGGTTTCGAGAGCCTGCTCATGGGCATTGAGAGCGGTTCCGCGGACGTTCTCACCCGCATCGACAAGACCTCCGGCCCCGAGGCTTCGGCCCGGGCCATTGCCCTTTGCAGAAAGCACGGCATCGAGCCCGAGATCGGCTTTCTCATGTTTGTTCCGGATTCAGATCTGAAGGATCTTACGGCCAATCTTGCCTTTCTGGCTGAAAACCGCCTCCTGGATCGCCTGGACCGCACCGCCAACCTGCTGAGCCATGTCCAGATCGTCCTGGCCGGCACCTCCGGGTACCAGCGCTTTGAGGCGGAGGGCCGCCTGGAGAAAAAGGGGATCTTCGGCTTCCAGGCCGGGGTCCGCTTTGCCGATCCTGCCGTGGCCCGGGTGGCCGACCTCCTGGTCTTTGCCTGCCGGGAGGTGTTGAGGGAGACGGGGAATCCGGAGTCGCCGGTGTACTGGGATCACCCGGATGACAGTGTCAGCCGGGCGGTGAATGACTATCTGGTGGATCTGGCATGGGAGTTGGTGACAGGGGCCGCAGCGGCCGGGGAGGCGATGGCATCCCAGGATGCGGCACAACTTGAAAGAGACCGGGAAGCCATCCGTGCCGGGTTAAGAGGTCTTTTTACCCCCTGAAGAGATAAACCCCAGCGCCAACCCGCTGCCCGGAATCAGAAACGCCCCGGCAAAAAACCGCCAGGAGACCGGATCGTTGAGCAGCAGAATGCCGAAAATCGCAGTGAACAGGGTCTCATCGGGAAGGGCGTAGTTCAGCCACAGGGATGCGGCGTGCCGGGGGCTTAAGGACGGCGTGTTGCCGATATAGCTTTGGGTGACGTCATTGGTGATCTCGGCATCGGTATACCCGTATCCTGCGACCACGCCCAGCTCCCAGCCGAGGTCCGCCCGGGCCTCCACTTCAAGGCCCCGGGTTTCGATTTCCCCCACAGCCTTGTAGTAATATCCGACGCTGGAACTGTAGCCGGCGTACTTGGCCGCGTTTTAACCGAGATCCATTGGCCGCCTTTTTTCCGGGTGCCCAAAGGCGCGGGTGAAAAACGGGGCATGGTTGGCGCCGAATACCGGCGGATCCCGGCGGACAATAGGGCGTATAGCAGGATGTTTTTTAAAGTGCTTTTCCAGAAACCGGCGCACCTGGCTCCGCTGCCAGCCAAAGGGGTGGGCAAAATCCCGATACAGGGCAAGGTCGCCTGCATAAAAATTCCTGGATTCCAGGGTTTCGGCCTCAGGGCTGTGTGCGGGCAGATTAAACACGGCCAGGTTGAGAAAATCAATATATGGGCTGTGTGCCGCGGTAAATTCCAGGGTCTGAAAGGCTTCTGCACGGGTTTCAGCCGGTGTGCCAAACAGCAGGTAAACATAGGCGGCAATGCCGGCCCGGCCGAGATTTTTGAGCACCTTTGAGGCGGTTTTTAAATCAATACCTTTTTCCATGTGGTCGATCACCTTCTGGCTGCCGGATTCCAGCCCGAGTTTGAGCATCACACAGCCTGAGGCCGCCAGCTTGCAGCAGAATTCCGGATCATCCAGGGGCGGGCTCATGCGCACAAACCCGTACCACGGGGCTCCGGGCGGGGTATGGACCATTTGGCCCAAAAGTGCCGGGGAAATGGCATTGTCAAGCAGGTGGATCAGGCGCGGCTGAAGCTGTTGGGTCAGGTGCCGGAGCTGGGCTGCTGCCGTGCTGCGGGCAACCGGGCGAAAGGGCCTTTTTTCAGCCTTTTCCGGGCAAAATGCGCATCTGCGCCACCAGCAGCCGTCTGAGGCGCTGTAAGGCAGCACAAAACCGGGGCTCAAATAGAAATATGCAGTCAGGTCCGTGTAGTCGGGCAAAGGCGCCGGCAGCTTGCCGGTGTCCCGGAATCCGGCCATTTCCAACAGCGCCTTTTCCCCGGGCCCGCAAATCACGGCATCCACCAGATCCTCAAAGGGGTTTTTCCAGCCCGGCTGCCGCATCCAGGAAGTGATCAGGCCCCCGCCCAGAACAATTCTGAGATCCGGGCGGATTTGTCTGAGCACCCCGATCAGGGCAAACCCGCACAAAGCCTGGGACAAATAGTTTATGGAAATACCGGCCACGCGGGCACCGGATTCCAGGACTTCTTCTGCAAGATGGTTTTGGAAGTAATCATGAAAAGGGTTGTCCCGGGGTCTTTGGGCGGCTTTGCGCAAATCCGCGCTGTTTACGGGGCTGAACCGGGCGTGGGTGAAATCAGCCAGCCCCAAGCTCGCGGCCGTGCTTTGGCCCGCATTGTGCAGCAGCCGGCCGAGATCTGACAGGGCGCGGCTGTATGCATCCGGCCGGGCGTAACCCGCCGGGTCCCGGAGGGCGTGAAGATGGCTGTCGCGGTGTTTCAACGCCCTTGCGGACCAGGTGTCGTTTTGCGGCAAGACCGTATTGAGAAGATGACAAAGCCCGCTGATATTGGCGTCAATGACCCTGCAGCCCACACCGTCGGCGCGCAGGGCCCCGGCCATGCGGGCAATACCGGCCGGCGGCTCTGCCGGTTTGGCCACGGGCGGATAAATGAGTGCAATCCAGGGATCGGGCATTTTTGTCAGCAATTATTGAGAAATGATTCAGGTTTTTGATTGTGTTGGCATACCTTACGTCTGATCGGGAAAAAACGCAACCGCTGGTATGGGTTGGCCGGGTTGTGCAATCCTGTTTTGACACCCGGGCGGATTTGGAATATATTCGGCAATATGATCAAAGAGGTTTTTATGAACAAAAAATTCTGGCAGCACAAAACATTTTCAGAAATGAGCTTTGCGGAGTGGGAAGCGCTTTGCGACGGGTGCGGCAGATGCTGCCTGCATAAGCTGGAATACGCAGATACCGGCGAGATTGCATATACCAGCGTGGCCTGCCGGTTTCTCGATATTTCCAAATGCCGATGTACCGCTTATGAGAACAGAAAAGCCGTCAGAAACGAGTGTCTTTGCCTCACGCCGGAAAACATTTGTGAGATGACCTGGCTGCCAAAAACCTGCGCCTACCGGATGCTGTTTGAAGGCCGGGATCTGGCCTCCTGGCATCCTCTTGTCACAGGCGATCCCGAATCCGTGCATACAGCCGGCATCTCCGTGCGCAATAAGGTCATCCCGGAAGATTGGATCAATCCGGACGATCTGGAAACCTATATTATTGAACAAGACCTGGCCGAATCGCCGGGCAATTGAGGAAAAACCAATGCAACAAGCCCTGCCTGAAAAAATAAGGCTTCTGGAAATATTGAAAAAATCCGGATTTGAAGTTCCGGATTTTATTTATCTCACAGCCGAAGATTTTGAAAATGAAAACTTTGGCGCCCTTGCGGATTTTTTGAAAAAATCCTGCCAGAGCTACAAGGTGATTGTGCGCTCGGCCCATCCCCTGGAATCGCGTTTTAAAAGCGGGACTTTTGATTCCCTGGAGGTCAATGCCGATATCGCCGGGATCCGCTATGCCAGAAACCGAATCATCGCCCTTGCAAAAACAGCCAAGCAACTAAACATCGCACGGCAGCAAAAATTCAACAATGCCCCGGAGATCGATCCCGAGGACATGGGCGTTATTGTCATGCCCTTTATCGAAGGTGTCAAGGTCATGGCCAAACGCATGGGAAAGCACTGGGAATTTGGCTATACCAATGAATTTGCCCACAAAATCCAGTGCGAGTCCTATATCACTGAAACCCCCCATGACATGACCCTGCTGCATCTCTCCGGGCAGATCCAGGACAACCTGGGCTTTGCCTGCGAGATTGAATACATTGTTTCAAAAATAAGGGATATCCACGTGGTTCAGGCAAAAGACATTTCCCGTGTGGAACTTCTGGATCAGGATATAGACAATCGCTTGGTGCAGCTCGACGGAATCCGCAGAATCCGGAAAAGAAGAAATTACCGGGAGCGGATGATTTATGTCATGAACAACAAGTCGTTTTACCTCGACGTCATCAACCGGTGCGAGGACCTGGTTCACGGATGGGGTGATTCGGCCCGCACCATAGACGACATTGTGCAGCGCATTGACGATTACGAGGCCGACTTGCGGGATTTTGCCCTGAAACATGAACGTTTCGGGGTTCTGGGCTTTTCCATCAAGATCCCGGACGATCTTTTCCAGATTGCCAATCATTACCTGGATGACAGCCCTGAACTGCAAAAGCAGCTGAGCCGGGCACTTTATGAAAACCAGTACAAAATCGATTATTTTTTGTCCGAGGCAGACACCATCATTGCCAAGGACAGAATCCGCCTGAACCTGTGCACCCATGACGCCTACGGCATTGATACCGTGCGCAATCCCGTGTGGTTTGTGTACTGGAAATACGAAAAACAGGATCAGATCGTCTCCGAACTGGCGGGACTGGGCTTTAAAACCGGCGATATGATCGGCATCGACATTGACATGGATGAAAGACCTACGATTTATCGCCTGTAGAAATACAGGTCTTTTTCCGGGGGCGGATCATGGCAGCGGCAATGATTGCGCTGGAAAGCAAAAACCCCGCCACAAGGTAAAACGCCCAGGCAATGCCCAGTACATCCACCAGGGCACCCACGCCCATGGCGCCCACAAAAATCCCGGTGTTCATGGCTGTGTTAAACACCCCCATCATGGAGCCCTGCCCGTAGAGATGGCCTTCTTCCGCGGCCAGGGCGCCCATGGCCGGCCATGAAATGGCCTCGCCCAGGCCGATAAGCGCGAACAAAAACAAAAGCGCGGCAAAGCTGACGGCAAACGGAACCGCGAAAATGCCGATACTGATGATGGTACTTCCCAAAAGCAGAAGCCGGTTTTTGTTGTACCGGTCGGCCAGGTTGCCAAAAGGCATCTGAAATACGGCATTGACAATGGTGCGGCTGGCGATGACCATACCGATTTCCGTGCCGCTGGCTGTCATGTGGCGGGTCATCAGAAGCGGCAGAAACGCGAAGGTGGGCACCATGATGATCATGGTGGCCATTCTGGCCAGCAGGATGCCCATGACCTTTCGGTGGCGGAGCATGCGGGCAAACACCGAAAGCATGGAGTCCTGCTTTTCCTGTATGGTCAGGGGATCACGGCCGGGAAGGACGAGCGTCACCAGGGCTGCGGCCAGAAAGCTGAGCAGGGCCATGGTGTAAAAGGCCGAGTTTCTGCCCCACAGGTCCAGGAAAAAACCGCCCAGTACCGGTCCGGCGCCGATTCCGGAAAAAATGGCGATATTGAGCATGCCCATGTAGCGGCCCACGTTTTTCCCTGCGGAAATTTCGGTCATGTAGGCCATGGCAATGGGAACGATCATGGCCGATCCGGCCCCGTGCAGCGTGCGGATCAGCACCATGTGTCCCACGGATGAGGCCAGGGTATAGGTGTAGCCGGTGAGCCCGAATATCAAAAGCCCGGTGATCAGAAACCCTTTTTTGCCGTGCCGGTCCGAGAAGCTGCCCACAAAGGGCTGCAGCAGACCGCCGCTTAAGGCAAACGCGGCCACGATAACCCCCAGGGCAAACCCGGTGGCCCCGAGTTCGGCCGCATATATGGGCAGAATGGGAACAATGATGCCCATGCCCACAAAAACAATGAATATGGCCGAAAGCACCGTAAAAAGAATGTATTTTTGCATAAACGCGGATCCCGGGAAAAGCCTGGGGCATGTATTTGTTTGTTCCCACTTAAACTGAGCGTTTAAAAAATATCGGTTCCGTGAATAAATGCAATCATTATGTCTGAGCTTCCAGGATTGCAGGGTATTGTGCAAAAGCCCGCCCGCCTGTTTTTTGACGGCGCATCCCCGGGTTGAGAATTGACAGCCTGAGGTGATTTCGTTAGGCATGTTAATTTTGTTTATGGGAAATAACATTTTTGAATCAAGGCGGATCCATGAGCCGTAAAACACTTTTCCCGAAATCGGATAAGGCTTCAGAATGTGAAGCCATTTTGGCTTTGGCGGCCCTGTTTGAAGGCGAGTTCAGCATTGACTGGCTCCAGGACCTGTCGGGTCACAAGGCATCTGCGATTTTTGCAGCCCTGGATTGGGGTGTGGAGAGAAAATGGCTTGCCCGGAGCAGTCCGGGTGATTTTTACTTTATGGATCATCAGGTGCAGCAGGAATTCAGGGCGCAATTGCCATTTGGGAAAGCAGAGCGCTTGCATGGGCATATCGCAGAAATGCTGAGCAGAAATCTTGTTCGCGGCAGGGACAGAACCCTGCGGGTGGCCTGGCATCTTCTTCATGTGGCCAATGATCGTGACGGATGCCGGGTGTTGATCGAAAACGGGGACATTCACCGCCGTCAATTCCAGGATGAACAGGCCAGGCAATATTATGACAAAGCCATTGAGGATCTCCGGCGGATTTCCGGTCCTGAGGCGGATGCGCTTTTTGTTGAAGCCACGCTTCAATACGCCAGGGTTTCCACGGACAGCGACAACCCGGCCCGGGTGATTGCCATTCTCAAAGAAGCCATTGCCAGGGCAGAAGCCATTGACAACCAGCAGTCCGCCGGCTTTCTCAGGATGCACCTGGGCAAAAGCGAGTGGCTTCGTTCCCGTTATCAGCCGGCATTGGATCATTTCCAAAGCGGGTGGGAACTGACCTGCAGCATTGATGATCCTTCCATTCAAAAGTCGGTGAGCATTTTCGGGATGTTCTATCATTACTGGTCAGGCCGGTACCGGGATGTGGTGGGGATTTATGAAACCCTGGTGCCGGACGTGGAAGACCGGTTTCCGAAAGGCCGGCTGCCGCTTCTGGCCGCGCTGACCGCCGGGGTCTGTCTGGGCCATACGGGTCTTTATTCCCAGGCCCTGGGAATGCTGCATGCCATCCGGGAGCATGGCCGCAGTATCGGCAATCTGTCCATATCCGGCCTGGCCGGGGTTTCCATGGGGTATCTGCTGCTGGAACTGCACCGGCCGGAGGACGCCATTGAAACCATTAACAACTCCTGGGCGGAAATCGAAAAAAGCAAAAGCCTGTATGCCCGGCTTGGCGGCCTGGCCCTGCTCGGATACGGCTACCATCTGGCGGGCCGGTCCGATAAGGCTGTTTCCTGCATCCGGCAGTATCTTGACGACAGCCGCAAGTCGGCCATGACAGTGAAATACAGCGCGCTCATGTTGCTGATCTGCCAGGCCGCGGCCGAGGGGACGTTTCCCCGCATGGAGGGCCTGGATCTGGCCGAAGAGATCCGTTATTCCATTGAAAGCGGAAACCTGCTCATGCGCGGGGTGGCCTGCCGCCACAAGGCCCTGATGCTTAGAAATTCCGGGCTTTCCGGCAAGCCGGTCCTGGACCTGATCAGCCGCTCCATTTCAGACCTTGAAACCTGCGGGCACAGAATTGAGCGCGCCAGGTCCATGGTGGAAGCCGCCAGGGAATATATCCGGACGGGTGATGAGAAAATGGCCATGGAATATGCACAGCCTGCGGCCCGGGAATTGTTTTCTTTTAATGAAACCCTTGTGCCCGATGATATCCGGCCCCTGGTCCGGAATTTGCGCTACGGGGAAAGCCTTCTTGAAGAAATTCTGCAGTTGAGCCAGGAGTTGACAAGCATCCGGGATTTTCGTGCGCTTTTGCGCAGAATCATTTCCGCTGCCAACCGGATTACCGGGGCCGAAAGGGGCGCCATATTCATTCTGGAGGATCAGCATTCCCGCAAACCAGTGTTAAAGGCCGCCAAAAATCTCACCACCAAAGACGTCACAGGAAATGACTTCAGGCCATCCATGCGGGTGATCGGCCAAACGGTGGAAACCGGCAGGGGACGGATCATGGATTTCGACACTGCGGGCGGGGATCGGCCGGCAGCCGGCAGTGCCATCCGGTCCTGCATCTGCGTGCCATTGAAAATCCGCAATGAGTTGATCGGGGTTTTATATCACGACAACCGCCTTTTCCGGAGCGCATTCAAGGAAACGGATCTGGAGGTGCTGCAGTATTTTGCCGCCCAGGCCGCCATTGCCATGGACAATGCCGAGGCCTGGGAGACACTGCGGGGCTTGTATGAACAAAAACAACTTGAAAAAGAGCATTACGAAAAAGAATACCTGGAGACCATCCATTTTGACGATTTTGTGGGCAAAAGCCCGGCCATTCAGACCGTTTTCCGCCAGGCCCGGCAAGCAGCGCCAACCGATACCACGGTGCTGATTTTCGGACAGACCGGGGTGGGCAAGGAGCTGGTGGCCCGGTCCATTCACCGCCACAGCCTTCGTTCGGACAAGCCTTTTATCCGGGTCCATTGCAGTGCGCTTCCGGAAAACCTGATTGCAAGCGAGCTTTTCGGGCATGAAAAAGGTGCGTTCACCGGGGCGGTCTCCAGGCAAATCGGCCGGTTCGAGTTGGCCAATGGCGGGACCCTGTTTCTGGATGAAATCGGGGACATTTCAATGGAAGTGCAGGTCAAGCTGCTGCGGGTGCTCCAGAGTCATGAATTTGAAAGGGTCGGCGGCAGCCGGGTGCTGAAATCCGATTTCCGGCTGATTGCCGCCACCAACCGGGATTTGGGCCTTGAGGTGGAGGCGGGCCGCTTCCGCCGGGATTTGTATTACCGCTTAAACGTGTTTCCCATACAAGTGCCCCCGCTTTGCCGCAGAAAAGAGGATATCCCGCTGCTGGCTGAGTATTTTCTCGGGGTGTATGCCAATAAATGCAACAAGAACCTGGAAACCATACCTCTCATGGAAATGGAAAAGCTTACGGCCTATGACTGGCCCGGCAATGTCCGGGAGCTGGAAAATGTTATTGAAAGGGGCGTGATTCTCAGCAGCGGGTCGTTTTACCAGGTTCCGGATCTCCGCAAAGACCACCCTTCCCCGGATCAGGCACGGGTTACACTGCGGGAAAACGAACGCAGTCATATTCTTCGGGTGTTGGCGCAAACCCGGGGAAAAGTGGCCGGAGCCGGGGGCGCTGCGGAGATTTTGGACATCCATCCCAATACCTTGTTTTCGCGCATGAAAAAGCTGGGCATTTCCCGGAAATCCACATTTGCCGCTGAAACCAAAACGGGTTCGGCTTTTTTGGCGGATACAGAAGAAGATGTAAACTTGTGATACGAAATATCGTTGGTTTTTGAAATTTCGTGATAGCGTGCTTTTCTTTTTCCTGCCGTTTTTAGATAACCTTGTAAAATTATAATCTTTTTTAAATGCCCGGGTTCCGGCACAATCATTGCTTTCCCATTCAATGATACATTCAGCACCGGGAAAACAAAAACCCGATTTTCCGTGAACGCGGTCTGATCGGGTCGTATTCCGGGATGGTTGGCAATCATAAATGAAAATCAAGGGAGGGTGTATGGACCGGCAAACCTATCTGGATGAACTGGAAAAGCTGTGGAAGGACAACTGGCCCGCGGGCATGCCCCGGGCGGTGGAATATCCCCTGGGAGAAATCCCCATGACCGGGTATTTGCGCAAACAGGCCCGGCAGATGCCGGACAAGGTATGCATTATTTATTACGGGGCGGAAATGACCTTTGCCCAGCTTGATGACTACAGTGATCGGTTTGCCGCCTGGCTGGCCGGCCAGGGGCTGGAAAAAGGCGACCGGGTGGCGGTTTTTATGCCCAACTGCCCCCAGTTTTTAATTGCCTTTTACGGCATTCTCAAGCTGGGCTGCATCCACGTGCCGGTCAATCCCTTGTTTAAGGAGACCGAGTTTGTTTACGAGATTCAGGATGCCGGGCCCAGGGTTATCGTGGCCCTGGATCTGCTTTACGGGGTGGTGGCTGCAACCCGGGACCAGACCAACCTGGAAGCCGTGCTTTCCACCAGTCTGACCGACTGGCTGCCGGAGACACCGGCCATTGCAATCCCGGATCTGGCGCAGGTCCCCCGCCAGGAATGTCCCGGCTCCCTGGATTTTATGACTGTTTTAAATGAAGAAACCCGGCCCTGTCCGGAAGTGGATATCCATCTTGACGATACGGCCGCGCTCAATTATACAGGCGGCACAACAGGCATGCCCAAGGGATGTGTGCATACCCACGGGGATATGCTCTACACAGCCGCATGCGGCTCCATTTTTGCCCTGGGCCGGCCAGGGGGACAGGACGTGATGCTCAACTACCTGCCGGTGTTCTGGATTGCCGGTGAGGATGCCGGGATCCTGTCTCCGGTGTTTTCCGGGGTGAGCGAGGTGCTCATGGTCCGGTGGGATGCGGCGGCCGTGCTGGCAGCCATTGAAAAATACAGGGCCTCAATCATTTACGGGCTGGTGGACAATATGGCAGAACTCATGGAACATCCGGATGCGTCTGCTACGGATTTCTCGTCCTTGCGCGAAACCCTGGTTTCCTCCTTTGTGAAAAAACTCAACAAGGATTACCGGCAGCGCTGGTATGAGCTCACCGGCACAGTGATGCGCGAAAGCAGCTACGGCATGACCGAAACCCATACCCTGGATACCTTTACCGCGGGCATGCAGGAAAACGATATGGATCTGGCCGCCCGCCCGGTGTTTGTGGGATTTCCCATGCCCGGGACCCGGTTTATGGTGGCGGATTTTGCCACGGCCAAACCCCTGGCCCTGGGACAGGAGGGTGAGATCCTCATCCAGACCCCTTCATTGATGAAGGCGTACTGGAAAAAGCCCGAAGCCACTTCTGACCAGCTCAGGGACGGCTGGCTGCACACGGGCGATATCGGGGCAATTGATGAGCAGGGGCATCTGATTTACCTGGGCCGCAGCAAGGAAATGCTCAAGGTCAAGGGCATGAGCGTGTTTCCATCAGAAGTGGAAACCCTGCTGGGCCGGCATCCCGGAATTGCCGGCAGCGCGGTGCTGGGCCGGCCGGATGCGGACAAAGGCGAGGTGCCTGTTGCTTTTGTCCAGCTCAATCCGGATCAGACCGAAGCCCTTGACCAGGCACAGCTGCTTTCCTGGTGCAAGCAGAACATGGCTGGCTACAAGATCCCGGAAATCCGGATCGTGGATCAATTGCCCCTGACCGCCACGGGCAAGGTGCAAAAGGAACAGCTGAAGGATAAATTGTAATTCTTCCTGATAAACAACAAGAGATGCGAGAAGCTTTTACGGGGAAAAAATATGGAAAAGATACTGGTGGCCAACAGGGGCGAGATTGCCGTGCGCATCATCCGGGCGGCAGCAGAGCTGCGCATGGGAACTGTGGCGGTTTTCTCCGAAGATGACCGGAAATGCCTGCACACCCGGTTTGCGGATCAGAGCGTGCCCCTTCAGGGACTGGGGGCGGCGGCTTATCTGGACGCAGATCAGATCATTGCCGCGGCCAGGGACAACGGGTGCATGGCCATTGCCCCGGGATACGGGTTTCTTTCCGAAAACACCCAGTTTGCAGAAAAATGCCAAACCGCCGGCATCGCCTTTATCGGCCCCACGCCCGAAAGCCTGGAACTGTTCGGCAACAAGGCCCTGGCCCGGCAGCAGGCGCAAAAATGCAATATCGCCCTGCTGCCGGCAACACACGGACCGGTCACAAAAGATCAGGCCCGGGAGTTTTTCAAGTCCCTGGGAGAGGGTGCGGCCGTGATGATCAAGGCCCTGGCCGGAGGCGGGGGCCGGGGTATGCGGTCGGCGTACAGCCTGCAAGATCTGGATGCGGCATTTGATCTGTGCTGTTCCGAGGCAGAGGCGGCCTTTGGCTGCGGGGATGTGTACGTGGAAAAGCTGATTGCCGATGCCCGTCATATTGAGGTTCAGGTCATCGGCGACGGCCGGGGCGGGGTTTCGCATTTGTGGGAGCGGGAATGCACCCTGCAGCGCCGCAACCAGAAGCTTGTGGAAATCGCACCCGCCCCGGGCATGGACGATTCCCTGCGCACCCGCCTGACAGATGCGGCCGTGCAACTGGCCCAAAGCGTTGATTACAGGAGCCTGGGCACTTTCGAGTTTCTGGTGGATGCAGGGCAGGCAGCCGGCACCGAGCCCTTTTATTTCCTTGAGGTCAATCCCCGGCTTCAGGTGGAGCACACGGTCACCGAGGAGATCACCGGCGTTGACCTGGTGCGTGCCCAGATTGAAATCGCCCGCGGCCGGAACCTGGCGGATCTGGGGCTTTGCCAGGAGCAGATCTGCGCGCCCGCGGGCCATGCCCTGCAACTGCGTATCAATATGGAAGAAATTTCGGAAAACGGCGATATATCGGCTTCAGCCGGCACCCTGCGGGTGTTTGAACCGCCCCTGGGCCCGGGGGTAAGGGTGGATACCTTTGGTTATGCCGGCTATGAAATCAATCCTAACTTTGACTCTTTACTGGCCAAGCTGATCTGCCACAGCCGCTCACCCGAATATGCCGATGTGCTGGCAAAAGCCTACCGTGCCCTGTGCGAGTTTCGCATCGAGGGAGTGGCCACCAATATCGGTCTGCTCCAGAACCTGGTCCGGCACCCGGATGTTGTGGAAAACAAGGTGACCACCCGGTTTGTGGAAACCCAACTGGGCCGGTTGACCGGAGCGGCAGACAGCGGCCACCGGGCGCATTATTTTGATCAGCCTGAAGACAGCCCGGGTCCGGGAAAAAATGCGGCTCAGGCCGATGATGCCAATGACGCCCCGGAAAACACCGAGCCCTGCCGGGTGTCCATGCCCGGCACAGTGGTGAAAATCGAGGCGGCAGAAGGGCAGGTGGTGCATGAAAAACAGGTCGTGGCCGTCATTGAGGCCATGAAAATGCAGCATGCAATCGAAGCCGGCGTCAGCGGCGTGATCCGGCGCATCTGTGTCAAGCGCGGCGACACCCTGGCCAGGGGCAGGGCGCTGGCCTGGATTGAACCAGGCCATGTGGATGCCGAGCAGGCGGATGCGGAAAAAGAGGTGGATCTGGACCATATCCGGCCGGATCTGGCCGAGGTTGCCGACCGGCACCGGGCCTGCATGGACGAGGCCCGGCCCGAAGCGGTTGAAAAGCGCAGAAAAACCGGACAGCGCACGGCCAGGGAAAATATCGCAGACCTGGTGGATGATGACAGCTTTATCGAGTACGGCGCCCTGGCGGTAGCCGCCCAGCGCCGTCGGCGGTCTTTGGCGGAACTGATCAAAAAAAGCCCGGCAGACGGGCTGATCACCGGGATCGGATCGGTTAACGGCAATCGGTTTGACGAGACAAAGGCCCGGTGCATGGTGCTGGCCTATGATTACACGGCCATGGCCGGCACCCAGGGGGCGTTTAATCACCAGAAAACCGACCGCATGCTGCATCTGGCAGAGCAATGGCGCCTGCCGGTGGTGCTTTTTGCCGAAGGCGGCGGTGGGCGGCCCGGGGACGTGGACGCCATGGAACTGCGGGTGGCCGGACTGGACCTGGATACTTTTACCCGGTATGCCGCCTTAAGCGGGTTGGTGCCCGTGGTGGGCATCGTTTCCGGGTACTGTTTTGCCGGAAACGCGACTTTGCTGGGCTGCAGCGACGTGATTATTGCCACGAAAAACGCCAACATCGGCATGGGCGGACCCGCCATGATCGAAGGCGGCGGCCTGGGCAAATGCCGGCCCGAGCAGATCGGGCCTGCCAGCGTGCAGGGACCCAACGGGGTTATTGACATCCTCGTGGAAGACGAGGCCGGGGCTGTGGCTGCGGCCAAAAAATACCTTTCCTATTTTCAGGGTCCGGTGGATGACTGGCAGTGTGCAGATCAGCGCAGGCTGCGCCGGTGTGTTCCGGAAAACCGGCTAAGGGCCTACAATGTATCGGAAATCATTTTGCTTCTGGCGGATACGGACTCTGTTACCGAACTTCGCGGTCAGTACGGCACAGGCATTGTCACCGCCCTGATTCGTATCCAGGGCCGGCCCTTCGGCCTGATGGCCAACAACTGCTGGCACCTGGGCGGGGCCATTGACGGGGATGCCGCAGACAAGGCTGCCCGGTTCATGAAGTTGTGCGACGCATTTGACATTCCCATGGTGGTGCTCTGTGACACCCCGGGTTTCATGGTGGGCCCGGAAGCCGAAAAAAGCGCCCAGGTGCGGCGCTTTGCCCGGTTGTTTGTGACTGCGGCCGGCGCCACCATCCCGGTGTTTTCCGTGGTTCTGCGCAAGGGATACGGCCTGGGGGCCATGGCCATGGTGGGCGGCGGCTATCACCGGCCGGTGTTCAACATCGCCTGGCCCACGGGCGAATTCGGCGGCATGGGCCTGGAAGGAGCGGTGAAGCTGGGTTTTAAAAAGGATTTGGAGGCGGAAAAAGACCCGGAAAAGCGCCAGGAGTTATACGATTCCCTGGTGGCCATGTCCTATGAGCACGGGAAGGCCATCAACATGGCCTCGTTTTTGGAAATCGACGACGTGATCGATCCCGCAGACACCCGGCACTGGATCATGCGCGGCCTTGCCGCCATGCCCCCGGCCGCCGCCCGGACCGGGAAAAAACGGCCGGATATTGATACATGGTAGTAAGTTTGATAAGCCTGTAAAAAGTCTTTTTTTACAGGCAGTGTTAAGTTTTAAGTGATTAAGTGTTAAGTAAAATCAAAAAGTTATTTTTTTATTGGTTGGCGATTATACCAGTTTTAGGACTTTTTACGACTGCATCAAGTTTGATGGTTTCGTAAAAAGTAAGTTTTTAGATGGCGCCGTAAAAGTTCAAGATCAAGGCTTGCGCAATTTCGAAGAATGCAGCGTACTTATCCGTACGTGAAATTCTGAGAAATTGCGCGTAACGCAGATATTGAACTTTTACGGTGCCATCAAGTTTTGTTTGAAAAATATTTGCCTGTGCCGGCATGATGGGTTAGGGTGTGACAAAATATTGACTTTTGCTGTCGGATCCATGCCCATGTCCGCATTGCCGGAGAGTTTGAAAACGCTGCAAACCAGGGGCGTCGCCCTGTGGCAGGCATCCCTGGATATTTGCCCCCGGCAGATCCGCCGGTTCAGGCAGCTGCTGTCCCGGGAGGAAGCCGCCCGGGCACAGCGATTTTTATCTGAAACCCACAGGCGCCGCTTTGTTGCCGCCCACGGCATTTTGCGGCAGATTCTGGGCGGCCTCACCGGCATTTGCCCAAAGCAGCTGGAATTTTCAGACCAGGGCCGGGGAAGGCCCGGTCTGAAAAATGACCTGCCTTTTGATTTTTTTTGTTTTAATCTGTCCCATTCCCGTGAGATGATGTTGCTCGGCGTTTGCCTGAAAGGCCCCGTTGGTGTGGATATTGAATGGATCAACCCCGCAGTCGACATTTCCGGGATGGCTGATCGGTTTTTTTCCCCAGATGAGGCCCGGGCTGTCCGGAGCCGTTCCCGGGAGTCTGCAAAAGCGCTTTTTTATCAGTACTGGACCCTTAAGGAGGCTTACCTGAAGGCCACCGGTGAGGGCATCGCCCGGCTCCGGGATGTCGAAATCGATTGCCGGGCCGACGGCGGCTATGCACTGGCCGACCGCGGCTGCTCCATGAATGAAAAATGGACGATTCTGCCGGTTTTTCCCCGGCCCGGTTATGCCGGGGCGGTTGCTGTAAAATTTACTGGCCCGGATTTTGCATGTATTAATGGCATGCCGGTTCATGATGCCTTTTTATAAATCTAAAAAACCTGTTTTATTTTATTGTTTGTCCAAGGAGACCTGAATGCCGTCGTACCAACTGAGCAACAATGATTTTCCCAACCTGCCCACCCGCATAAAGGGTCTGGGCGGTCTGGCGGAAAACCTCTGGTGGAGCTGGAATCCACAGGCCCGCATGCTTTTTAAAATGCTTGACCGCCAGGCCTGGAAGGAAAGCAACCACAACCCGGACCTGATGTTAAAGCAGTTGTCAGCCGATGCCCTGGCGCGGGCCACCCGGGATGAGAATTACCTGCGGCATTACGATCTGGTGATGTATCTGTTTGAGAAATATCTAAACGAGCGGGTGCTGTACCCGGAATTTGAACTGCAGCCGGATGCTCCGCCCATCGCCTATTTCAGCGCCGAATACGGCCTGCATCATTCCCTGCCGTTTTACGCCGGCGGGCTGGGATTTCTTGCCGGCGATCATCTCAAGGAATGCAGCGACCTGGGCATTCCCATGGTAGCCGTGGGGTTTATGTATCCGGGCGGGTATCTCAACCAGGTGATCAACCGTGACGGGTGGCAGGAAAATTTTACGCAAAAGGTGGACAAGGATGCCGCATCCATCAGCCGTCTGTTGACCGAGGACGGAGAGCAGGTTTCCGTGCCGGTGCCCTATATCAACCACACACCCGTGGAAGTGGGTATCTGGAAGGTTTCCGTGGGAAGGGTGGGGCTTTATCTCATGGATACAGATATCGCGTCCAACAGCGATTGGGTCCGATCTATTTCCAGGCGGCTGTATACCAGTGATGTCACCCAGCGGCTGCTCCAGGAGATTCTGCTGGGTATCGGCGGCTCAAGGGTGCTGGCGGCCCTGGGTCACGATTTCAGCATGCTGCATTTAAACGAGGGGCATGCCGCCTTTGCCCTGCTTGAAAAAATCCGCGAATTTGTCGAAGATGGCGCGGATTTTGAACAGGCGCGCAAAAAGGTGGCGGCAATGAGCCTGTTTACCACCCACACGCCGGTGCCTGCAGGTCATGATATTTTCCCCTTTGACCTGGTGGAAAAATACCTGGAAGGCTATTGGCCCCTTCTGGGGCTGGACCGGGAAGGGTTCATGGAGCTGGGCCGGCATCCGGAAAATCCCGAAGCCGGGTTTAACATGACAGCACTGGCATTGCGGCTTTCGGGCAATGTCAATGCCGTGAGCCAGAAGCACGGGGAAGTCACCCGGCAGATGTGGCATTGCATGTGGCCGGACAGGGCCGAAGAGGACGTGCCCATTGATTACGTGACAAACGGGGTCCATCTGCCCACATGGCTGGAGCCCAAGATGCGGCTGCTGTTTAACAAGTATTTCGGGGAGGGCTGGATCAATGTCCATGACAACCCGGCCATATGGCAGTTTATCGAGGAAATTCCGGACTCGGAATTATGGCAGCTCCATTACTGGCTCAAGCTCAAGCTGGTCAACTACATACGCCACAAGGCCCGGGATCGCTGGGACGCAGGTGATGCGGGGGATGCGGATCCATCCCAGATCATGGGCATGGGCACGCTTCTGGATCCGTCGGTTCTCACCCTTGGATTCGCCCGCAGGTTTGCCACATACAAGCGCGCGGATCTGATTTTCCATGATCTGGATCGGCTCAAGAAAATCATCAATGATCCCTGGCGGCCGGTTCAGATCATATTTGCAGGAAAATCCCACCCAGAGGACGCCAGGGGCCATGAATTGATCCACCGGGTATTTGAATTTGCCCGTGATCCGCAGATGGGCGGCAGAATCGCGTTTGTGGAAAACTACAACGAGCAGCTCGGCCAGTATATGGTCCATGGCGTGGATGCATGGTTAAACAATCCCGTGCCGCCAATGGAGGCCAGCGGCACCAGCGGCATGAAAGCGGCCTTAAACGGCGTGCCCCATGTGAGCATCCCGGACGGATGGTGGCTGGAGGGCTATAACAGGAACAACGGCTGGCAGTTCGGCTCAGGCAGAAAGGATGCCGGCAGCGACCGGGACCGGGAGGATGCCGCCCAATTATACACCCTGCTGGAAGAAGAGATGATCCCGCTATATTATCAGGCTGCTGAAGACGGCACCCCCCACGGCTGGACCCGGTTCATGAAAGAAAGTGTCAAGTCCACTGCCGCGCACTTTTCCTCACGCCGGATGGTCAAGGAGTATTACCGCAAGTTTTATGCCCATGTCCTGGAACGCGGCTCCGAAAACTGCGGGTGCTGATGGGTTGAGAGAAAGCATAAGAATCTACAAAATTGTAAATTTTATGGCTAAAAATTAACAAAATTGTATCTTCAATGAAGATTGTTTCCGTGCTCAGTGATCATTTTGCGGTGGGGCTCAGCAACGTTTCTCCGTAACATTAAAAGAAGTTGCTATTAATGGGCGGATTCGGGGTTTGCCCATCAAGAATGCTTCTAAGTAATATCAAAAAAGTTGCTGTTCGTGCCTGGTTCTATGGTTTTCGCATGATGCCGGCCCGGTGGCGGTTTGTTCCCTGCTGACCGCTGGCGCGCTCAATGCGACTCGCAAACCACCCCCGGGCCGGCAT
>JAIPES010000140.1 GCA_021737045.1 Desulfobacteraceae bacterium
AGGCGCCAGGCCGCCCCGCCCGCATATCCGACCAGACCGATACCGGTGACGAAATCATCATAATGGATTCCCGCCATCAGGTCCATTTCCACGCCGCCCACATATCGATGAAGTTTTGCCGCGGCCGAGGACCGGTCCCGCGCGATGTCTCCGGTTGCCGGGTCCCTTCGCGGCACGTAAAGCATCTGGATCTCTCCTGCGGTCTCCGACCAGGTCTGAAACGTGACCATGTCGTCTCCGATCTTGTAGTCGCGCTCCACGTCCGTTGGGGAAAACGGGTTGAACAAATCCATGGGCTGAAACAAAAAACCGTTTCCCCAGGTAAGTGCCTGGCGGCCCACCCGGAGCGTGCCCCAGTCCCGCCGGGCGGAGATCACCAGGCGGTCGAGGCGGTGATAGACCCGGGTGTTGTCATCCGCGGTGATCACATGGGAAAGATCCATCAGGCGCAGATCATCCGAGGTCCCTTCCGCCGGAACAAACAGGCGGGCCGCCGGATACCGGGCCAGAAAGCGGGAATCCGCCTTCCGGGTATCTCCGGACGTACCGATCATTTCATAATGCACCTCCAGGTCCCAGGTATCGGACGGCGAGAATTGGTGCTTGGACCTGAACTCAAAGACGGTGTCATAAAGCCTTTCTTTGTTCAGAATATCAAGCCGCGAGCCGGCCTCGGGATCGGCTGCTGCGGCCCGCAGCCGCAGATGCCCGCCGTGGTTCAGGGAATCGGCGTATCCGCCGGAAGCCGGTGGACAAAACAGGACCAGCCCTGCCAGGCAGGCGGCCAACCCGGCGGCCATAAGCCGGCCGAGGCGTCCCGGGTAATTATTCCATCGGTTTGCCATTTTCAATTTCCCCGTCCCGGATGTGTATCAGGCGGCGGGCATATGACATCACCATCCGGTCATGCGTGGAGAAAATAAAGGTGACGGCCTTTTCCCGGTTCATCTTTTCCATGATCTGCAAAAGCCCTTCGCCGGTTTTGGAATCGAGATTGGCCGTGGGTTCGTCGGCCAGCACAATGGCCGGATCCGATACAATGGCCCGGGCCACGGCCACCCGCTGCTGCTGGCCGCCGGAGAGTTCGGCCGGCCGGTTGTGGTACCTGCCGGAAAGCCCCACCTCGTCGAGAATCGCCACGGCCCGTTCCCGACGCTGCTTTTTGTCCACGCCCTGGAGCTGCATCACGTATTCCACGTTTTCCACGGCCGAGAGCACCGGCAGCAGGTTATAGGCCTGGAAAACAAACCCGATGCGGCAGAGTCGCAGTTCGGCCATCCCGGACCGGGTCATGTCTGCGTAGGCGTTTCCGTCCACACGGACATCGCCGCGGTCCGGCACGTCCAGGCCGCCGATAATGTTTAAAAGGGTGGTTTTGCCGGAACCGGAAGGCCCGGCAATCGCGGCAAAACTGCCCTTTTCAACTGTCAGATCGATGTTTTTGAGGGCCTGCACGAAGACCTTGCCCTGTTGGTAGGTCTTGTCCACACCTCTGATTTCCACGATGGACATGGAATGCCTCCGCTGTTTTTCAATTCCGGGCCATTGCCTCCACCGGCGTAATCCGCGCCGCACGCGCGGCCGGATAAGCGCTCACGACAAGGCCCAGGCAGATCACGACCGCATTGGCCAGCACCACGTCGCCGGCAAATATCTCCGGCCGGATGACCGAGGACATGCCGGCATATTCGAATCCCGCGGCAAACATGGACAGGTCGATGCCGCGCTGCCCGATGGCATAGACCATTGAAAAGGCCAGGGTGTTTCCCGCGGCCGCACCGATGAGCAGGATGAAAGCGGTCTCGATGAGCACGGCGCGAAGAATCCGCCAGGGCCGCATGCCCAGTGCTTTTAGCAGTCCGAATTCCCGCATGCGCTCGAATACCGCCATGAGCGTGGTGTTGATGATGCCGAAGACCATGGCCGCAAAGACCACCAGGTACCAGAGAATGATATAGCCGTCGAAGATGTTGATGTAGGCCTTGAGCATGGGCTTGAGTTCCTTCCAGGTGCGCACTTCATAGGCTTCGGTGTCAATGGCTGCAGCGATTTTTTCGGCAACCGCATCGGCCCGGTCATGATTTTCCAGCATGACCGAGATTTCCGAGACATCCGCACCGATTTGCAGCATTCCGCGAGCCGCCGATTTGCTGACAAACACGAAGCGCTTTTCCGTGGCTTCGAGTTCGGCGGAAAAAATCCCCCGGATCCGGAAGGCCCGGGATGCCATTTCGTGTGCGGCGTCTTCTGACATGAGAATCAGCTTGTTGCCGATTTTTGTTTCGAACTTCTCGAGCAGGGCTTTTCCGACCACGATGTCCACCGGGTTGCCGGGCCGGATCATTTGCCCGGTCGCCACGCCGTCGCCGATAAACGAGACCCCGGCTTCTTCGGCCGGATCAATGCCCACCAGCGTCACTCCGGCCGAATGCCGGGCGTTCTGAGCAATGGCGCTGACCCGGATGCGCGCGGCCATGTGGGCGTCTGCCGGCAGGTTCGCCTGCACCTTTTCTGCCAGGGGACCGGGGTTTCGGATGCGGTTTTCCAGTGCGGGGTCGCTTCGAAAGCCGCTGGCGTAGATCTTGACATCCCCGGTCAGGGTGGCAATCCCGTTTTCGATCATGTCCACCACCATCCCGCGCATAAATGCGGTCAGAAAGATCATGCTCCAGATCCCGATGATCACCGCGGTCATGATGATGATCGTGCGCCTCGGATTGCGCCAGATATTTCGCCAGGCGATCTTGATGTCCATTAATGCGGTCCGTTCAAGTGGTTATATTTTATGATTTCGGGAAAAGCAATTTACACCGCTGCGGCGGCATTTATGCTTTTTCCAAATCCATCATAATTGGCAAACAATAAAATAACTTCCTGATTTCACTTAACCACTTAATCACTTAAAACTTAACCAGCCTGTAAAATAACTTTTTACGATCCTGTCATATTTCTGTCCCGGAATCGTCATCGATTGGGTAACGTATTTTATACATGCATCATCGCTTCCACCGGTTTGAGGCTTTTGATCTTCAGGGCCGGGTAGAGTGACACGGCAAAGGTGACGATCAGTACCAGCGCCGGACCGGCCAGTGCGGTAATGATTGAGAGCTGCGGATAAATCCGTCCGGAAATCCCGTACTGCTGCAAGATTTCAGAGGCGCCGGAAAGATCGATGCCGATATGCTGGAAAATCCAGGTCACCATGCAGCCCATGGCAATGCCCAGCCCGATGCCCACCAGGGTCATGGCCGTGGACTCATAGAGCATGATCCAGACCAGCCGCCCCGGTCGGGTGCCGATGGCCATCATTACCCCGAATTCCCGGGTGCGTTCGAACACGGCCATCAAAAAGGTATTTAATATGGAGAAGGCCACCACCAGCACCAGAAGAGCCCAGAAGATGACCCCGATGGTCAAATCCAGCTTAATGGCCTGGGTCAGGCCCGGCATGAGTTCGTCCCAGTCGAGCACGGTCAGGCTGTCGCCGCCCGGCATCTGATCCAGCCGCTTTGCCAGGACCCGCTTGACCGGGGCCACATGGTTAAGGCCGCTTACTTTGACCACGATTTCGTGAACCGCCCCGCGCATGGAATAGACTTCCTGGAAGGTATCGAGCGGCATGTGCAGGGTGCTTCGGTCAAATTCGTCCATGCCCGAGGCATAGATACCGCAGACCGTCAGCGCGGTGGCCGCAACCGAGCCGTCCCTTCCCTGGCCGAGCACCACGAGTTCGTCGCCAATACCCACCTGCAGGTTACGGGCCATCAGGCGCCCGATCAGTGCCGGATTGGACGCGGGTTCGGCTTCGGTGAGGAACTCACCCCTGCGCACCAGAGTTTCCAGGGTGGAGACCTGCGCCTCGGATTCCGGGTCCACGCCGATGATCATGGCCCCGCCGGTCCGGTTGTCCGATGATACCAGGGAAAACGCGTTGGCCCGGGCGGTGACAGCCTGCACGGACTCGATCCCTGATGCCGACCGGATAACCGGCCCGGGCTCGGGCACCACCTGGCGCATGGATTTTTCCGCAAAATAGTTTTCCGCCTGGATCTGCAGGTGCCCTGTGTTGATCTGGATGGCCGAATTGATCATGGTTCCGTAGGAACCGAACTGGAAGGAGAGCATGAATATCAGGATGATGCAGGCAAATCCTATGGCGCTGATGGTCAGCCAGGTCCGGCGCGGGTTGCGCCACACGTTTCTCCAGGCCATTTTCATGTCCATGCCCATCAGGCACCGCCCGTGTTATAGTCTGGGGTTTTTGAGGCTGGCAATGGTAAAGATCCGGTCTGATATGTCCAGGCCGAATTCGAGGGATTGGTAATCGAGAACGGTATATTCTTCTTTTTGATCCGCTTTTTGCATCTTCCACTTTACCGGATATAGCCGGCCGCCGAGCATTTCGATTTTCTCCATGGTCAGAGCCTTGACCAACTCTTGGTCCTCGTCGAAAAACGCCTGGCGGATCAGAATATGGTCTTCGCGGATCTTTAATTCCTGCATGCCCCAGACCACGGGTGCGCCCGGCTTGGGCAGCGAGCGGATCACGTAGACGGTTTTTCCCTGGTGGGTTTGCCTGTCGATAATTTCGTGGGTGTACTGATCCACGATATTGTCGGATTTGGCCAGGTCGTTGTTGGAAAAGTCCGACCCCTGCCAGGACTGGGACATCATGGAGGGCGGCAGCTTGATCACCCGGTTGACCTTGGGGTTGAATATCCACATTTCATCGCCGCGCTTCAGGGTGCCGTTGCCGCGGTCCTTGGGAGGTGCGGCAATCCAGAAAATGCTGTTTTCCCGGCCCTCGGTCCAGGCCTTGATCGTCATTTGCCGCTGCCAATCCGGGCGGTGGATGGTCATTTCCACCACTGCCTGCGAGGTCTTGCCCCGCAGGTAGTTGACAGCGCCTTTGACCAGTTCCCGGGGGTCCGGATCATTTATCCGGCCATGCCCGGCGGCTGCAAAACACATTAGCACGGCAAGAGCTGCAAAAATGCGTTTCATGCTTTGAATCCTTTCAGCCGGTTTTTAAAGATTGCGCCCGCTTTCCCGCCCAGACTACCTGAATATAACAGAAACACGGTTGCTTTTCATACCATGATCTGTATATTCTTCCTGTAAATACAAAAAGGGATGTTACAAAATTGTAAATAGAGATTACAAATTTGTCGCTCATTTCTGCGCCCCCTGTGATTTGATTCAAGTTCAAGATTTTGATTTCATAGTTTATTTTGATTTTATTAATTTTTGGCACATAAGTTGCTTTTTCTAACCACAAATGGAGGAATCTGTGGTGTCAACAACATATACAGTGGAAAGCCGGGACATGGATCCGGCCGCAATACTCAAGCAGCGCCGCGAGGCGTTGTTTGAAAGCGCCCCGC
>JAIPES010000141.1 GCA_021737045.1 Desulfobacteraceae bacterium
TCCGGTTTAACCAGTATTCCGCGGTCACGTCAGAGGAAATGTAATTGTTCAGGCCCTGCAGGGAAAAACTCATGTTGCTGTTTTCCCGGATTTTCCAGTCCATCTTCTGGACATAATTTTCCACGAGTTCCACGTTGGCGCGGGTGGTGATGTTGCGGATCTGGGTATGCTGTTCCCGGTAGAGAATATAGGCCTTGGCGGATTTGTGAAACGGGGATTCAATCAGCACCCGCTCCACGATATCCTGGATTTCCTCAACCTCGGGCGGGGAAGTGAGCTGGACTTCATGGGCGAGGGTCAAAACGCGCAACATCAGCTTTTTGGCCATCTCTTCGTCGAATTCACCGGTGGCGCTGCCTGCCTTGGCAATGGCGGCGGTAATCTTGGAGGCATCGAATTGAACGACTCTTCCGTTGCGCTTTTTGATGTGGGTGAACATATGCGCTCCTTTTTTGCTTCATGGTGGTTGCGGATTCAGGGGTTTTCGCCCGGCCGGTTTGAAGGCGCCCCGGCTTTTATATAAAGCTATAACAATATATAGTTATCTGTCAATAAAAAAATCTATATATTGTATCCTGAGGGGCGAATTTACGGATGGGGGGCGGCATCCGCCTTCGGGGTTATCCACAGGTAGTCTGCAGCCGTAAGTTTTTCTTGCCGGCCTGCGGCAACCGGCATAACCGTGCGAAACGGTGCGCGGGAGCGGCGGTAGGCACGGGACGGGATGCCGAAGTCCCGGGTGATATGGCCGTTTCCTGTGAAAACCACCATAAGGCGATTTTCGCGCTTGCGGCTGACGGTCTCGGCCATGACTTCCTCCCAGAGGACCTGGGCCTGGTAAAAATGCGCAAATTTGTAGTGTCTGCCGGACAGGCGCCGGTTATGGTGGCCTTCAAAAATCTTCCGCACGTATTCGCGGTGACCGGAATCAGAAAGGTCGATTTCGGCGGGCAGTCGGGCCTCATCCGCGGGCAGAAGAGAATCTATCCCCCCGGCCGCGACTTTTGGCGGCACGTGGAAGGCGATGTTCAAGCCGTAAAGCGGAACCCGGTGCTCCCGGATAAAGTCAAGCAGGCCTGCATAAAGTCCGAAGTCGAATTTCCAGTTGGCATACCAGTGCACCTTTCGAATAAAGGCAACGGTTTCCAGGTTGCCGGCAGACCACTGATCAAGCACCTGCTGATAGGGGCGGGAAAACATCTCCATGCCCACGCAGAGCCCGGGACGCTCCTGGTGCAGCGCTTTGAGGATTTTTAACTGAATATCATGATCCGCGGCCCGGGTATGGGTTTCACCGACATAAACCACGCGGGCCTCTGCGAGGTCGGCAATCATTTGCTCAAAGGAAACCGGCCCGCTGGCATCAGCCGAGACAATGGTATCCGGTCGATAGGATTCGGAAAGAGACGGAATCCGGGATCGCTCTATTTTCGGGGCGCAGCCGCAAGCGGCCGTCAGGGCGAGCAGGAGCAAAACGGCTGCAGCACGAATGCACCGGGCGGAAAGCCACCCGGCCTTCTGCCCCGAGGGGCAAGACAATGCTTGATCCAAAGCGCGGCTTGGGTTAATAAGGCTCATATGCAGATCAATAAAACGCATTTGTTTCGCAGTGAAGCGCCGTCCTGGTACCGATCCGCGCCGATTTTTCTGCTGGCGGCCCTGGTGCTGGCGGCCCTGATCGTCCTGGGTGGCATCGGAATCCACGTAGCAATCCGGCAGCCGGTGTACCGGGATTTCATGTGGGTTCCCCTGCTGCTGGTGCTTTGTTCCGGGTACCTGTTTATTGCCGTCTGCCTGCGGCTTGCCCGCCGATGGTCGTCCGGTGCCGCATCATGATTCCGAATGGTTTCTATTTCTGTTGTTCCCTGTATTCATCAAACTGCATTTTTTTGTAGTCATCCGAACCAATGTAGCGAAGTACATGCACCATGGTTTCCGGCGGGATGAACCCGGGCTGGCTCCCGATGCGCTCGGCCTCCTGGTCGACAAACCAGTTGAACGGGAACCGATTGGCCCCGTATTGCCGGGCCACCTTGGGTTTCTCCTCTGCATTGACACGTATGGGAATGAAATTGGCATTCAGGTAGGCGACCACATCCGCGTCTGAAAAGGTCTCCTGTTGCATCATCTTGCAGTAAGAGCACCAGTCCGTGTAAAAATGCAGGTAGCCTTTCTTGTCGCTTTTCTTGATTTGCTTCATTCCGGATTCATAGGAATACCACTGAATATCCGTGCTGCCGGCAAAGGCGGCCCCGGCGGAAAACAGCAGGCCCCATCCGACCGCGGCGGTCAGCAGAATATGTATAATGTTTTTGGGCATGGATTTTCTCCCTGTATAAAATTTGAGAGGCCTGTAAAAAGTCTTTTTTACAGGAAGTGTTAAGTTTTAAGTGATTAAGTGTTTAAGTAAAATCGGAAACTTATCATTTTATTATCTGGTGATTATGATGGTTTCCGGACTTCCAAGGAAATCCTTTTTTTGCGCTCTTGCGAAATTGCACTTCGTTGCCCTGACGGCGGTGCGGAAAAGCGGGTTTCCGAGCGGAAATCGAGGCTCGCAGAGGCTCCTGGAGCGAGGAAACTCCTTTTTCGCAACGCCGATCAGCCAAGGCGCTTACGGTTTTCCTTTGTTGCAAAAATACCGCCCTAGCGGGATAAACAGCTTTTTACGAAACCGTAAAAATTTGGGTGCACTGATTGTACATGCAGCAACGCATTCGCGTTGAAGCTTTATTTAACATTGCGCAGCGCGTCTGTAAATTTTTCAGGCCCGACCATTCCGGCGATCCGTTTGACAACCGTTCCCTGCGAACTGATCAAGATGACCGTGGGCACGCCCTGTACGCCAAATTCTTCACGCGCCTGCCGGGCCTGCGGGTCAGCGGCGTGTGTCATATCCACCTGAAACACCTTGAACGAATCAAGGGTCTCCAGCACCCGGGGGTGGGAAAGCGTCCGGGCTTTGAGCTCCCTGCATGGTATACACCAGTCCGCATGAAAGATAATAATCATTTTCCGGTCGTTTTCCAGGGATTGGGTATAGCTGGATTGCGTAAATTTTTGCCAGTCCGGCAGGGGCTTCTGAGCCGTGGAAATCAGAATAAATATTGAGGCCCCAAGCAGCAGGGTGCTGAAAACGGTTTTAAAAATTTTAAAACCCAATACGTTATTTGCGGTACGGTCAAGCAAAAGCAGGTATAAGGCCGCAATTACCCCGAAGCCCGGCAGCGCGTATTCGCTGAAATTTTCCGGCAGCAGCGGTGCGGCAAAATAGACCGCCATGCCCAGCAGTACAAGGCCGA
The DNA here is from genome assembly GCA_021737045.1 of Desulfobacteraceae bacterium. Lineage (GTDB taxonomy): Bacteria > Desulfobacterota > Desulfobacteria > Desulfobacterales > Desulfosalsimonadaceae > Desulfosalsimonas. Next base: position 3,303 of record JAIPES010000141.1, read on the forward strand.
AAATGTGGCGCACGCCCGCCATCCACTGTCCGGAGCTCGGCAGAAGCTTGATCTTGCCGGAAAACAGGGCCAGAAAGAGATACGGCAGGCCGAGTCCAAGGGACAGGAAGAAAAACAGGAGAAATCCGTAAACCGGATCCCCCCTGGCCGCCACGTAGGCCACCAGGCCCAGGACAAAGGGACCGATGCATGGCGCGGCAATCACGCCCATGGTTAACCCCATGAAAAGCGCGCCCAGAAAACCCGCCCGGGAACCGCCAAGCCGGTTCACCCATGCATCCGGCAGCTTAAATTCGTATGCGCCGAACATCCCAAGGGAAAGAAATACAAAGATTGCGACAATGCCAAGAATCACAGGCGTTTGCTGAAGAAGCCCGCCGAAAACCGCCCCGGTAAGCGCGGTAACCACGCCGATGGTCGAGTAGGTCACCGCCATGCCGCAGACATACAACAGGCCGAGTAAAAACAGCCGCCGGGTCCGGCCTTCGCTCTGCGCTCCGAAGTAACTGATTGTCACCGGGATAATCGGGTAGACGCACGGGGTCAGATTCAGAGCCAGGCCGCCGAAAAAAACCAGCACCAGGCTCAACAGCAGCCCGGCGGAATCGATTTTTCCGAAAAAGGCGGGCTGATCCGCAGGCGGGGAGTCGGAAGCGCCGGGCTCAGATTCCGCAAATGCCCCGGCAGGGGTATCATTTCCACCATCCCCGGCCTTTTTTACTTTCAGGGTAATTTCCTGCCGGCGGGTCTCCGGTGGCAGGCAGGCGTTATCGCTGCAGGGCTGATAAGTAAATTCAAGTGCCGGCTGATGGGTCCCGGGGCTTGCGTCCTTGCTTGCACGGATTTGCCCGGAAATCGTAAAGGTGCCTTCAAAAACGCTCACGGGTTCGTCTGAAAAAGTGAAATTGCGTTCCCGGGGCGCAGGAAACCGAAGTTCAGCAATGGTAAATGCGCTATCCGGCGGCAGCTTGAGCTGCGAAGGGAGCAGGAACTCCTTGTCGGGCTGATGGGAGTTGATGTGCCAGCCTTCATGCAAATTCACCCGGAGCTGGAAATTCGTGTGCCCGCCGGGAGAAACCGCGTACACCTCGGAATCCGGGGTGATTGTCAGCACATCCCGGGGCGGGTCGGTCTGGCACAGCGCAGCCGCTGGCAGCAGAAAAAGAATTATCGCGATCAGTCCGGCTTTCCGGAAAAGCGGGAAAACCGTATGCAGTCGGGGGCTACGCATCATCAGAAGCTCTGCTGAGCTGGCGGGCGCGTTCTGCAGCGGCGGCAATCGCATCCACAAAAGCGCCTTTGACGTCTTTTTCCTCCAGCACGCGGGTCGCCGCCTCGGTGGTGCCGCCCGGGGAAGTCACCCTGGCGCGGAGTACCTCCGGAGTCTCATTCTGGTACTCAACCAGGGCCAGCGCACCGGACAGCGCGGCCTGCGCAAGCACGGATGCCTCGGAGCGCTCCAGCCCGAGGTTCCGGCCGGCCTCGATCATGGCCTCGAGCACGTAAAACCCGTAAGCCGGACCTGAGCCGGAAACTGCGGTGACCGCGTCCATTTTATCCTCCGCAAAAACGATCACCCGGCCCATGGCGGAAAGAAGGTTTTTCGCAATTTCGATGTCAGCGGGCTCGGCAAAGGCGTTTGCGCACATCCCGGACATGCCGGCCCCGATCAGCGCAGGCGTATTGGGCATTACCCGGACAATCGGCATGCGTTTTTTATCATCATCCGGGCGCCCGGCGTAAATAAACCCCTCGATCCCGGAGATGGGAATACCCGCGGCAATGGATATAAAAAGCCGCCTGCCGGAAAGGGATTTAAAAGCCCCGGCCTTGTCCAGGTCGTTGAGCATTTCATTCATTCCCTGCGGCTTTACAGCCAGAACCACAATGTCGCAGTCGGCGACAATTCGGGTGTTGTCCGCAGCCGGGGTCACCCCGTATGTTTCGGCCAGCGCAGAGACGC
>JAIPES010000142.1 GCA_021737045.1 Desulfobacteraceae bacterium
GCACCCCGTATTCCAGGGGCTTCTGGTTAAAGGGGGTGGCGAAAGTGGAATCCGAGATCACGGTGATGTCCCTTTTGCCGAAGATCTCCATGAGCCGCTCCAGGTCCATGATGTTGAGATACGGGTTGGTGGGCGACTCTGAGAAAAATACCCTGGTGTTGGGCTTAATTGCGTTTTCCATGGCTTCGTAATCGCACATCCGGACCACGGTGCATTCGATATTATAACGTCCCAGGTAGGACTTGCAGAAGTCCAGGGTGCGCTTGTAGGCATCATCCGTGATGATCAGGTGATCTCCGGCTTTGAGCAGCATGAAAAGGGAAGTGGTGATGGCGCTCATGCCCGAGGAGAACAATATCGCGTCCTCGGCCTCCTCGAGCGCGGCCAGCTTGCGTTCGGCCGCAAGCTGGGTGGGATGCCCGTATCGTCCGTATTCGAAGCGTTCAATGTCGCCCTCGGCGAGTTTCCGGATTTCTTCCACGTTCTTGAAAATAAAGGTCGAGGTCTGGACGATCGGTGTGGTCACAGACCCGTATTCGTTAAACCGGACCTCGCCGGAATGAACCGCGCGGGTGGAAATCTTGTTGTTTATGTAGTCATCCATTTGAAAAAAACTCCTTGCCAGGCTGGTTTGTTTTCCCCGGTATGTAAGGTCTCCGTATCTGTCATTGGGCAGGGTTTCCCCGGAATGATGTGGTTGTCTCTATCCGTCGGCCGGTTCCTGAAACGCTTTGATCACCGCTTTTCTGGACTCGTGGATGTCGATGATCCGGTCGAGACGTACCAGTTTGAATAAATCTGTCAGTTGTCTTCTCAGGTTAAACAGCTTGAGTTCCCCGTTTCGGGTATGCAGGATGCGCAGGCACGCAAGCATCGCCCCGACGCCCGAGCTGTCCATGAATTTGACCCGGTTCATGTCCAGAGCCACCTTGCCGGAATCCTCAAGCAGGGGGGTGATGCTGGATTTGAAATCCGCGACGTTTCCCGCATCGAGCGCATCGGCCAATACGGTAATGACAAGCACGTCGTCAATGGTTTCGCTCTTGAGTTTCATGGCCGCTTATTTCCTGTTTTCTCCATCTGTCCGCTGGTCTGGTGACAGCGAACTGACTTCCTCTCATAGCAGTATGTTCCCATAATATCAAGTTTTTGATGATCTCGGGGAAACTGCGGCAGGGTGCGGATGCCGAATCCGTCCCGGGGCGCATGATTTATTTTGCAAAAGAATGCAGGCATTGAAAGTATGCAGGGGCGGACCTGTGTGTCGGCCCGGAAAAAGGACAAGCACACAGGTCCGCCAAGGGTGCCTTGTTCCGGGCAATCCCGTTGATACCCCTCCGATTTTAAAGGTATTCGTTAATACGTGTAAGGCAGCACGGCCTTACGGATCACACCCCTCAGGAGCCGCCGTAGCCGACTGTGACGGAATCCCCGTTCACAATGACCGGCACCTTGCGCTGACCATCGGAGAATTTGAGCATTTCGTCAAGTTTTTCCCTGTCGCTCTTGACGTTGACATAGGTGTGATTTTTGTAAGCTTCACGAGCTTTTTCCGTGTAGGGTCAACCCGCTTTTCCGTAAATAATGACGCGATCTGACATGCCGGCCTCCTTGTTTCTGCGGTTGTCGGTTGTATTTTAAACATTATACGTTATCATACATGCAGGTTCCTTATAAAGGGATCAATTGATCATGTTGCTGACAAAAAAATTGTCATGATCTGCAAATTTGTATAAAAACAACAGCAAAGCCGTAAACCGTAAATTTCAGCATACAGGAGCCGCGCCATGCCCCAGCAGATTGTCTCCTGCGATCAGACGCAATGTTTCATCGTGGCCGAGCATTTTCTCGAATATTTTTCCGAAGATCACCGGGTCAACAACTTTGACCGGGTGTTGATCGATATTGCGCGTGTTTATGAAGGCGCCGTGCTCATGGGGGCGCTGGCCGCCTCCAAGTATATCCAGCCGCCGGTGGAGCCCAGGGTGACCTTTGACGTGGATATCATCCTTCCCGCGCAGGATTTTGCGGATTTTTTAAACGATGACATCCCGCCGGACAAGCTGGAGATACTGGATGCGCTTTTTGAAACCTCGGATTCGACCAGCCACAGCCTGCGTCACCGCAAAACCCGGCTTTACGTGGACTTTCTCTCCGAGGTCAGCAAGCCGATTTCCGCAAAACTGGTGCGCCGCGTGCTTGAAAACCCGGATGAAACCACAAATACGTTGACCCTGAACGGGTGCAGCCTCCGCATCCTCAAACCGGAACTCATCGTTGCCATGAAGCTGCATCGCTACGCCAAAAGCCCCCGGTCTGAAAAAGCCCTCTCAGACCGCCTGGATATTGTCAAGATGCTGAAAACCTATCATCAGCAGCCGGAGATACTGAACCCGGAAGAAATCCGGGCAATGATCCGCCGCCGGGAAATCCGGTATTTCGAGGAAATGCTCGAAGACGTAACCTGCGAGATGTGCGATGAGGGGAATTGACTGCGCCGTGATGGTTGTTTATAATTAAAATGTCAAGTAATTAAGTAGAATCAGAATCGTTTTCGCCATAATGAATCCCGGGCAACAGGAGGTGGGTACAGGTTATGGCAAAGAGTTATTATGCAATCCTGGGCATCTCTCCGGATGCCAGCAAACAGGAAGTCAAGGACGCCTACCGGCAGCTTGCAAAGCAGTATCATCCCGATCATGAAGGCGGCGACAGCGGCAAGTTCCGCGATATTCAGGAAGCGTATTCCGTGCTCGCCGATGCCGGCAGGCGCCGGAAATATGAACAGAAACGGACACAAAAAGCGCGTCGGGTAAACGTTCGGGTCAGCCCGGGCAGGTATGCCGAGGCGGAGCCTTTGATTCCCGAGCGAGAGCCGTGGCATGCCGGCGGGAGACGGTCCAGGCGGTCTTTTGCATCTGCATCCGGCGATCACGGCGGGGAAGACATTTTTGAATGGCTGCTGTGCAACCTGTTTTAGGTCCTAGTTCCACGTTTCCGGATCGGGCGGGTTCATGGTTTTGTCCGAAAAAATCACGTGATTTCGGCCCAGGCTTTTTGCCCGGTATAATGCTTCGTCGGCTGTTTTTAAGAAATCTTCCTTTTGGCTCTCTTTGCCGGGAATGCATGAGGCCGCGCCCAGACTGACAGTGGCGCTGATATGCTGACCTTCAAAGGGAAACCGCAGGTTTTCCATCTCCGAGCGGATCTGTTCGGCCAGGTTCAGGGTTTCCTCTGTGTCGAGGTTTAACAGGAGAATGACGAATTCCTCCCCGCCGTACCTGGCAATGAAATCGGTTTCCCTTTTCATGATGTTTCCCAGAAGGCGGGCAATTTCCTGGAGAAAGGCATCTCCTGCCTGATGCCCGTAGGTGTCGTTGACGGTTTTGAAATAGTCGACATCGCCGATGATAATGGAAATGGGGATGGCGTTTCTTGCCGCGGTTTTCCATTGCTGGTTGAAGATTTCCTCGAAGTATCTCCGGTTGTACAAGCCGGTCAGCCCGTCGATCCGGCTCAGTTTTTCAATTTCCTCGGACTTGACCTTGAGCAGATGCTCGTTTTCCAGGGCATCCCAGTATTCCCGGTTCCCCCTGGAAGCGATGATCGGCAGATAGAGGCCGTATAGCAGGAACAGAAACACCACGGGCAGGTGGGTGCCCGTGAGCGTCATCGCGATTACCGCCGGGCCGATCATGAATACCGTGTAGAGCAGGGAAACACGCCATGCGGGGATGAACGCCACGACCCCGCCGGCTGTCAGCCCGGCGGTACTGGTTACCATGACCAAGTGGGAGGCCGATTCCCCGGGCTGCAGCATGAAATAGGCCATGCCGGCGCCCCAGGTGATGGCCGTGGCATAAACGCTGGCAAAAAAGGCCCGGGTGTTGAAGTCTTTGTTGAGTTCATTGAGCCGGCGGAAGTGATAAAACTGGAAAATCCGGAATCCGGCGATGATCACCATGGCGGTAAAAAAAAGGGCGGAAAACACGAGATGTCTTTGGTAAAACCCGTTTACCGACACCGCGACCAGCGTGATGACCAGGTAGAAATACATGCCCACGGTGGAGCGGTTTTCCAGGTCCTCCAGGACGCGCGGGTAAATTTTATTTCTTTGAAAGGCCATTATTTCAGTTTATACTGATTTTGTTGAATTTGTACAAGAATAAATTGAATTTCCGGACCATCCCGGGAGGAAGGAAAACCGCAGTGACACAAGAAGACGCCCTGTTTGCCGAGATTGATCCGCTTTTTCGGCCCCGCAGCGTGGCCATTGTCGGCCTGCCCCAGGGCATGAAGACCGGCAAGCTCTTTTTGCTGGCCCTTCAGGATATGGATTTTCCCGGTCCGATTTATCCGGTCAACCCGAAGGCCGGAACCATTGACGGGTTGCCTTGTTATGCCAGCGTTTCCGAAATAGAAGAACCGGTGGATTTGGCCATTGTCCTGGTGACAAGGCACCTGGCTCCGGGCGTGGTGCAGGAGTGTGCGGCCAAAGGGGTCAGGGGCGCGGTCCTGTTTACTGCGGGATACAGGGAAACCGGGACAAAAGAGGGTCGCCGGATTGAACGGGAAATGGTGGATACGGCCCGGGCCGCGGGTATGCGCCTGTTCGGTCCCAACTGCATGGGGATTTACGCCCCGCGCACGGGACTTTCGTTTTTTCCAGGTCTTTCCCGGCAGCCGGGTCAGCTGGGACTGATTTCCCATTCCGGTTCCCTGGCCAACATCCTCGGGCGGCAGGCGCCGGAAAAAGGCCTGGCTTTCAGCAAGGCCGTGAGCCTGGGCAACGAGGCGGATTTGCAGAGCGCGGATTTTCTCTCTTATTTCGCCGGTGACCCGGAAACAAAAATGATCGGCGGCTACCTGGAAGGCGTGCGCGACGGCCCGTATTTTCTCCGCTCTCTGAAGGCGGCGGCAGCCAGAAAGCCGGTGGTCCTGTGGCGGGTAGGGCTGACGCCGGAAGGCGGCCGGGCGGCATCTTCCCACACCGGTGCACTGGCAGGATCGGAACGGATATGGCACGGCCTGATGAACCAGTGCGGCGCAGTGACGGTTTTCGGATGGGAGGCATGGGTGGATACGATGATGGCATTTTACCTGCTGCCCCCCGCACCGGGCGGCCGCGTGGCCGTTATTTCCGGTCCGGGCGGACTGGCGGTTTCAGCGGCCGAGGCTGCCGGCCGCCATGGCCTGCAGATGGCCGAACTTTCCGGGCAAACCCGGCAGCGCCTGGCAGAACACATCCCGC
>JAIPES010000143.1 GCA_021737045.1 Desulfobacteraceae bacterium
TGCAGGTAGCTGTTGACCACCGGGGCCTTGAGGTATTCGCCTAGGGCGCGGGTTTCGTCCAGAGCGTCTCCCTGGCTGACCCCGCCGCCGGCGATGATGACCGGATAATTGGCGTTTGCCAATATTTGCGCGGCTTCCTGGATGGCCTGCCGGGAGCCCGGCCCCCTGCTGATCTCCAGGGAAGGATAAATCTCATCGGTGAGCTCGCCGTAGAAATAATCCCTGGGGATATTGAGCTGCGTCGGTGCATTTTCCAGCTTGGCCATGTAAAAGGCCCGCCGTGCAAGCTCGGCCATGCGTTCCGGCCGGTTGACCCGCACCTGGTAGGTGGTCTGCTCCCGGAACCAGCCCATCTGGTCGAGCTCCTGAAAACCGCCGTTGCCGATTCCCATGGAGCCCGCCTCCGGGGTAATGGCCACTACCGGGGAATGGGCCCAGTATGCCGCTGTAATGGCGGAAACGAAATTTGCCGCTCCCGGACCGTTCTGTGCAATGCAGGCCTGGGGACGTCCCGTCACCCGGGATAGTCCGTCTGCGGCGTGTGCCGCAGCCTGCTCATGGGCCACGGACACGAACCGGATGCCTGCTGCTGGGAAAAGATCCAGCGCATCCATGTAGGCCGACCCCACGATTCCGAAAACCGTTTGCACGCCTTCGGCCACCAGGGTTTCCACCAGGGCTTCGCTCGGCGTCATTTTAGTTCCTGCCATTTACTTCCTCCTGATACTGTCGATTAATTTGTCTACACTGTATTGAAAAAAAGTATCAAAATCCTCGCTTTCAAGCATCGTGCCCTGCAGTTTGCGCATCTGGATCAATCCGTGCAGCGAGGCCCAGAAAAGCATGGCAAAATTGCCGGGATAATCTTCGACAAAAACCCCTTCGGCAACCCCCCGGGAAACGGTATTGGCAATGTTTTCCAGGATCATGGCCCCCTTGGAATCAATGGTGCGCTTTTCATTTTCGGAAAAAAAGACCTGCGGGGAGGAAAGAAAATAATTGATTACGTCAAAATAATCCTTGTGCTTCCGGCTGAACCGGTAATAGGCTTCTGCGCCCTTTTTCAGCCTCTCCCGGCAATCCGTAATGCCCTCGGTCTCGGAATTCACGTATGCATGCAGGATTTCAAGACCCTCCTGTTGAAGTGAGGCAAAGATTTCCTCTTTGTTTTTAAAATAGAAATAGATGGAGCCGATGGAAAGCTCGGCCTTCCTGGAAATCTTGTTCACCGAGGTCTTGGAAAACCCTTCCTTCAGCAGCAGCGCTCTTGCGGCATTTAAAATCTGGGTCCGGCGCTGCATTTTCTCCCGCTGTCTTCTTTCCTTCTGCCCCATATACCGATTTCTTCTGATATGATTGACGCTTTGGCCTACAGTTCCATGAGCTGCCCGCCGGTAACATTGACGGCCTGGCCGGTGATATACGAAGACGCATCAGAGGCCAGAAATGCCACCAGGTCGCCGACTTCCGCCGGATCGCCGATCCGGCCCAGGGGGATGGACTGGCACATTTCCTGCTCCCGGGCCTCGGGCGTGGTGTTGAAAAACTGCGCCTCCAGTCCGAAGCGCCATTTTTCGATATCGGTCATGATCTGGCCCGGGCACACGGCATTAACGCGAATGCCCGCGCCTGCCAGTTCTTTTGCCATGGTCTTGGTCAGCATGATCACCCCGGCCTTTGCCGCGGCATAGGCGGAATTAAACAGCGGCGGCACCTTGCCGGCCCGCGAGGCGGTATTGATGATGCATCCCCCGCCGCTTTTCTTCATTACCGGGATCACTGCTTTAGACACCCGGAAAACCCCGTGAAGGTTGATATCAATGGTTTTCATCCACGCCGTTTCGTCATAATTTTCCACATCGCTGGGCACGCCGAACGACGCCCCGGCATTGTTGCAAAGCACATGCACCGCACCGAACTGCTCGGCCACGGACTGCACCATTTCCACCACCGACCGGGTATTGCTCACATCCACTGCAACCGCCCGGCTGACCACACTGTAATCTGCTGCCAGCTGCTTTGCAATTTCCTGCATCTCATCGGAACCGGCCGTACTGACCTGGCCTTCTTCCTGACATGCTTTTCCGAGATCGGCAATTGCAATATTTGCCCCGCATTCGGCCAGCTTTCTGGAGATGGCATAGCCGATGCCGGTTTTTTTCCCGGCGCCCGTAACGATGGCGGTCTTTCCCTGCAGGTCCGTGTACATGTGCGCTCCCTCATACTTATTGAGTAGGTCTCAATTTTAAAACTATATTCTAAATTCGAAAAAGTCAAGGGGCTTTTCAGTGGGGCCGGGACAAATTCAGAAAACTCGCGGTCGTTGGCAGGATCGGTTTTTTTTCGATTTCGATCCCCATTTTGGCATTGAAAAACACTTTGCGCCCGGGGACAAATCAAAAGCGGTCTCTTGTCATGCTGCAAGCTTTGCGGGGAGTTGGGCCAGGGGGGGACGGCGGGGTGGTTTGCGCAGATGCATCGGGCGCGGCAGCGGACGGCAGATGCGCAAACTTCCCCGCCGGCCCGACCCTGCGAAAACCCTTGAAGCCCCGGATTTTTTGCAGGGCACAACGGAATTGAAAAGCAACAGCAATTAACTGCCAATTCTTTGTCGGAATCGATTTTTTTCGATTTCGATTTTGATAGAAAGGGGGACAAGTCATTTATCCAGAAACCCCAGCAGCCAATGAAGCCGGCCCGGCTTTTTGGAAACGGCGCCTTCCGGGCAGATCTCCAGGCAGCAGTAGCACCGGATGCAGGCGCCGTAATCGTATTGCGGAATTGGTTTGCCGTTTTCTGCCGGACTGATCGCGCCGGCCGGGCAGATCTTTTTGCACTGGTAACAAAGCGTGCACGCATTTTTGTCCGGTACCGGCCGCTCCACAAAAAGATCCCGGAAAGTCCGGGTATTCAACGGCCACCGATCCGAGCCGGCAAACAGGGAGTCGCCGGCAGCCGGCACGAAATCCCGGACCTGCAGTTCTTCCACGGATCGGCCCACCACATCGATGTCTTCCGGGCAACTCACCCCGTAGCCCCTTTTGAACCCGTTGACAATCGTGGGCACCTTTTCAATGTCCAGCCCGGCCAGCCGGGTGGCCACATAATCCACGGCAATCGCGTCCGTGCCCGCCAGCACGGCGCCCACTTGTTTGGGACGGCCGGCCTGGCCCGGGCCTTCGCCCTCCAGGGCAACTATGGCATCCATGATGTGCAGCATGGGTTTGGGCGGATCAAAACCAAAGGCCACGGCCCCGTAGAGATCAAGCAAAAAATCGGAAAAATCCGCATGCACAGGCAGGCGCAGATGCATCTTGGATTTTTCCATGCCCGGCATGGCGCCCAAAAGGAGCTTGACCGCGCCCGTGATATACGTGATGCCATGGGTTTTCAGCTTGGGCAGACACAGGATCATATCCGCATCAAAATACGCCGCGGAAATATCAATGTGCTTGAACCGCGCAGCATCTTCAAAGTGCAGGGTGTGCACCTTTGACGGATCGGCGACCTCCACGTTTTCCGCTTTCACCACGGCCGCATATCCGGTCTTTTTGATCACCCGCTGCAGCGAATAAACAGCCGGGGAATCGACCAGCACCGGCGTGCCCCCGTACCGCCTGACCAGGCGAACCGCGGCCCTGAAAAATTCCGGATGCGTGATAACGGCCTGATCATCTTTTGCCACGGTCAGCAGATTGGGCTTGACCGCAACGCGGGCACCGCAGAAACGATCCGGGGCAAACCCGATATCCGAAAGACACTGTTCAATCGCCCCGCAAACCGCATCCTGTGCGTAGGTACCGCATTTCGCCACTGACACCGGTGCCGGCATGGCATACTCCTTTCTTTCCGGCTGCCCACGGATCCGGCCTGACCCGGAACCCGGGTATAATGATTTGACATCAGAATAAATTCAGGATATCAATTTATATGAATCATGGCAAATTCGCGGATTGCCCTTCGCGGCGCCGCCGCCTCAGCCACAGACTTCCCTGTACTTCAGAAACAAACTGGACCCGGAATGGACGCATCCACACGGAATTTTTTTAACAAAATTGCCAGGGCCGGCTCGGTCAACCCGTTTACAGACGAGCATACCGAGCTGGAGCTGGAAATCAGCGGACTTTCGCCCGAGGCCTCGCGGGGAGAGCGGACCGAAAAAATATTTTACGAGCTCGAAAAACGCATCTCCCAGCTCACGGAAAAGGACCACGGCCACATCAATGCCTTCAAAGGCGAGGACAGGGAATTGATGCGGCGCGTGTTCCTCTATGAGCTCTTCTACCGGTTCAAGGCTCAATACGACCAGTTGATCCAGAGCCAGATCACGGCCGGGGACACGCCCGTGCGGATCCCGTTTTTCAACGAGGTGCATGAAGCCATGGAAGCGCGGGGGTTTAACGAAGAGGAATTCAGGCATTACTTCGCCCTGGCCTTTCAGCTCAGGCGGGCGTTTTATTTCATCGACCGGGGCCTTGTGGGCAACAGCCCGTCCATGAAACACCTGCGCCTGTCGTTGTGGAAAAACATATTTACCCACAATCTCGAACTTTATGACCGCTACCTGCGAAACCGGATGGAGGATTTCTCCACGCTGCTGCTCGGAGAAACCGGCACCGGCAAAGGATCGGCGGCACTGGCAATCGGCAGGTCCGGCTATATCCCGCTGAACAAACGCTGGAAAAGCTTTACCGAAAGCTTTACCCGGTCCTTTGTCTCTTTGAACCTGTCACAGTTTCCCGAAACCCTGATCGAATCCGCGCTGTTCGGCCACAAAAAGGGAGCGTTTACCGGGGCGGTGGAAGACTACCAGGGCGCATTTGAATCCTGCAGCCCTTACGGCGCCATCCTGCTCGATGAAATCGGCGAGGTATCCGCACCCATCCAGATCAAACTGCTCCAGGTACTCCAGGAGCGCATCTTCACGCCGGTGGGTTCCCAGAGACAAAGCCGCTTCAAGGGCCGGGTCATCGCAGCCACCAACCGGCCCTTAGAAGACATCCGGGACCGGAAAATCTTCCGTGATGATTTCTACTACCGCCTGTGTTCGGACGTAATTACCGTTCCCCCGCTGCGCCGCCGGATCCGGGAAAACCCGGAAGAACTGGATCTGCTTCTGAACTTTACCGTAGAGCGCCTGGTGGGAAAGCCGTCGCCGGAACTCGTGGAAATGGTGCGCAACGCCGTGGACCAGGAGATGGGCGAGGACTATCCCTGGCCCGGTAACGTGCGGGAGCTGGAGCAGTTTGT
>JAIPES010000144.1 GCA_021737045.1 Desulfobacteraceae bacterium
GCAATGGCAGCAACACGGGATATGTCCGGTTCTCATTCTGCTCATGTGAAGCGTGCCGAAGCTCGGCCCTTTGTCCGGGGCGTCGCGGATTTAAATGGGGAGGTGTGTGATGGATAGCAATTTTTAGTCTTTTGAAGGGTAAGGGATAATTGGCAGAGACCGCCGGCATGTTGCGGCCGCGTCGCATATGGCCCGCCTAGTGGGCCCAGATTGAGATTTTTCCTGAGATCTCGGTCCGCATATTTTCAACTGTAACGGCACCGAAACTCGGCCCCGTGCCGGGCGAATCCCCCACGCGGATGGCATCCACCGAAAAACGGTCCATGTCCAGGGTTACGCCGTCGAGCTCGATGTTGACGCTGGTAACGGGCTTCTCGGAAAACAGGTTTGGGCCGGTGGTGACGCTGACTTTCACGGGGTTGTGGAAATCCATTGCCCCCTGCATTTCAACGCCGCACAGGCTCAGGTATCCCGCTTTTTCCCCGGGTGCGCCCAAACCGTCGTCGTCCCGGTAATAAACGGTATCAACATTCATGTCAAAACCGATTCCGTCGGTGCTCAGGGTGAGCCCGGAGCGGGCGTTTACAGCTTGCATTTCCGCTTCGCTCAAGGGGGTTAACTCCGCTGCCGCCGGTACGGGACAATAGAGCCGGCCTGCTATCAGAAGCGCAATCAATAGCGCAGCTGTCGTCAGTTTATGCATGAGTTCCTCCCATCTGCAACAAACCTACAGGCAACCCGGCTATCCGGCGTTTAGCAACCGGACCCGCGGCTTTCCGTCCCAGGGTCGCCCCTGGTTTGGCTCAGCCAAATCGCCCTTGGCTTTTGCATCTGTTTCTGTAGGGTGTTCTGCAGGCAACCCGGCGATCCGGTTGGTTTGCAACCGGACCCGTAGCTTTCCGTCCCAGGGTTACCCCTGGTTTGGCCTACAGGAGGGCAGCCCGGCGATCCGAACCCCGATGGCCCGGACCCGCGGCTTTCCGTCCCATGGTTACCCATGGTTTGGCTTTTTTCTGTTTTTCACAGGGCGCGCAGTTTCAGGCGGCACATGCAACAAGAGCACGCTTTGCACGGTCCGACAGTCTCTGCCAATTTGTCAAAGATCAATTATATACGTATACCATAATCAGTATGGCGGTACTGACCTGGCATGTCAAATAAATTCCCGGCAAAATGATTTACGGGTTGACACCTGCGGGTATTCATGGCCCAATACCGTCCGGAAACCCGGGAAACCAAAATTTTATCTACAAGAAAGGCCTCATGATGGTAGTTCCTCTTCGTTCTTTGCTGTTTGCAACCAATCTTTCGGCAGAATGCGTACCGGCCCTTGAGGCTGCTGTATCCACGGCTGCCCGGTACCGGGCGGACTTGGTTTTGCTCCATGTTGTTGACAGGGAGGTGCCCAACGAGATCGAGGAGCACTTCAAGGGCGTGCTCGGAGAGGAAAAGTGGGAGGCCCTGAAAAAGGAGCATGAGCAGGACGCGCGCCAGGCTCTGATCGGAAAGATGTCCCCGGGCCGGATGGGCCAGCGGGTTTTGCGCCAGTACTGCGCCGATGCCGGCATTGACGCGGAAAGCTGTGATTTTAACTGGCAGGAGGTGGTGGTTGCGGAAAAAAACATTGCCGGCGCCATCCTCGGCCAGGCGAGAAAGCACGGATGCGACATGATTGTGCTGGGCGCGGGCAAGGGCTTTCTGGGCGGCAATGCCGTGGGATCCACGATCAAGGGGGTGTTGAAAAAGGCGCAGGTCCCGGTGCTTGTGGTCCCGTCAAAACCTGAAGGCTAAAGGAGGTGTCGGGTTATGCCGGAGCTTGAAGTGACCGGGGTATGGCTCACCGGTACCAGTCGGCGCGTTTCTGATGCTCCCGGAGTTGCTTTTGCACGTATTTGACCGGAAAATCCGGATGGGTCAGATACGGGCGCATGTGCGTGTTAAACTCCGCAAGCAGGCGCTCAAGCACTTCTGATTTTTCCCGGGAATCAATAAAGTGGCGCTGCTTGACATTTTCCCATGTCACCGGATCACCTAGCAATGCCCTGAGCGGATCTGCCGGGGGCAGTTTTTCGGCTGCGCGGTGTTCATACAACCCGTCAACCGGGATGCGCACCCGGGCGGTCAGGCTGACCAGCATGCGGTCCCCGATCAGGGCCCTGGAGGTGTCGTATAGTTCAAGAGTGGCCTGATTATCCAGCCGAAGCTGTTCAATCAGGTTGTTTTGTGTTTGATTCATTTTTTGTTTTTCCTGAGCCGAGCCCTTTCATCTTCATTTGTGCAAAAGAATGCAGCCATTGACAATCGTATAGCCGTAGGGGCGGACCTGTGTGTCCGTCCCGGCAAAGGGCGAACACACAGGTTCGCCCCTACACCGCCGGGGCCGGGGTCAATCCCGTGGATGTCTATCCGGTTTTTCAAATATCAACAAGCTTGGAATCGGTTCAATCGTCACCAAACAGGCTCAACTGCACCTGCCTGGTTTTTTTTCGGTTCATGTCTGCTGCTGTTTGTTTTTTCAAGTCCTCTGCAATATCTGCAAGAAACGGAGAGGGAGCCTGGTCCTGGTTTTTGCCGAAAATCCGGCGCCTTTTTGCAGAGGTGAGAAACAGCTCGGACATGGCCCGGGTGAGCGCCACGTAAAACAGCCGGCGCTCTTCTGCCGGGTCCGTGTATTGGCGTGCGGTGCCGGCATACGGAATGATCCCGTCTTCGCACCCGGTGAGAAACACCACCGGGAACTCCAGTCCCTTGGCTGCATGCATGGTCAGAAGCGATACCGCCTCGGACTCGGGCCGAAAAAAATCCGGATCCGCGTACAGGGCCAGGGTCTCGATAAAGCCGGCCGTGTCTTTGCCAAAAGATGTGGCCGTGTTTTTGAGATCTTCAAGGGCCTCTGACTGCGCCGCGCCGGGCGGGGGCAGGGCAGGGCCAAGGGCGGCAAGCATGGCATCCAGCTTTTGGTCGACATCTTCGCCGGCTACTTTTTGCCCCAGGGCAAACACCTGTTCCAGCAAATCATTGAGATGTTTTTGGCCGTCTGAAGACAGGCCGGCGGCCTCCAGGCGAAGGGCTTCGGCCATCAGGCCGTCTGCCGGCAGCCGGTGGTGGCGGCCCCAGGACTTCAGGGCGGCCATGTCCCGGCCGGAAATCTGCGGTGCCAGGACGGCGGCCAGGCGCTCGATGTCCTGGTACGTGCCGCAGCCCTCGGTGATTTTCAGGGCGGAAACGGGTTCTGCAATGCCGGGCCGGCCCCAGGCATCGGTTTTATTGGCCCGCTGATGGGGGATCCCGGCTGCGGCAAAAACTTCGGCAAAAACATCGCCCTGGGCCCGGGTGCGGTAGAGCACGGCAAAATCGGCAAAGGACCGGCCGGTTTTCAGCTCGGAATCCGGGTTTGCCTTGTTGAAGTTGTCAAACTCAAAGCCCATGCCGCCCACCATCTGTTCGATCATTTTGCCCACGGCCACGGCCTCGGCCCGCTCGGATTCGGCAGACATCACGTGGATGTGCGGCGTGCCGGAAATATCCGAGTATATCCGCTGCCTGTTGTTGTTTTCCTCGCGGTTTCCGATCACCTGGGCGGCGGCTGTGAGAATGGTTTGCGTGGAACGGTAGCTTCGGGACAGCCGGACGGTTTCGGCCCCGGGATAGTCGTCTAAAAAGCGCTGGAAATAGGCCGGATCAGACCCGCGGAACCCGTATATGGACTGGTCCGGGTCCCCGATGACACATATCTGTCCGTCTGCCGGGCAGAGCTGGCGCACCAGGCGGTATTGGGCGTAGTTGAGGTCCTGGTACTCGTCGATAAAGATATAGGGAACTCGCCTTCGCAAATCCTCGCACCGGGCCGGGTCCGCCTCCAGGTGCATGACCGTGCGGCAGAGCAGATCCTCGTAGTCATATAAGTGCTCGATTTCCAGCAGGTCCTGGTATGCGCCGTACACTGCGGCAAGCATGGGTGCGTCCTGCCCGGCGATCGGGCAAAGATCATCTTCAGGAGAGAGGATCTGCTGTTTTGCGTCAATTACCATGTCCAGCAGGGCATCGGCGCGAAGGCGGACTTCCGTGCCCCGGTCCTTTGCCCGGGCCACGGCCTCCAAAAGCAGTGCCCGGCGGTCTTCTTCGTCTGCAATGCCGTGATCCGGTGTGTTTTCAATTTCCTTTAAAAGAAAAAAGCAGAATGCATGAAAGGTCTGCGCTCTGGGCAGGTCAGCATTGCTGCCCAGCATGGCTGCCAGGCGCTCGTGCATCTGCCGGGCGGCCTTGTTGGTAAAGGTCACGGCCAGGATCTGTCCCGGTGTGGCGGTGCGGTTTTGAATCAAATGGGCGATCCTGCAGGTAAGGGTCCGGGTTTTGCCCGTGCCCGGGCCGGCCGAGATCAGAAGCGGGCCCCCGGCATGGGTGACCGCCCGGTGCTGGGCTTCGTTCAAGCCAGCCAGCACGGGGTCTTCATCGTTTTTTGGAGATTTGTCGGTTTCGTCCGGTTTAGCCGGGGCCGTTGCCTTTGGGACGGGTTCGGGCGGATCCGCCTTTTTTTTGCCTTTGCCGGCTTTTGGGGCGGATTTTTTCTGCAAAACCCCGGGCAGGTCAAATAAGGCCTGCTGGCCGGCAAGGCGATCGCGTTCCTCCCTGGTGAAAATGGTGACCCGGCCGTAGGCACCGTCGTATCCCGGCTGGCGATAGACTTCCTTTTTTCGCATGCGCGAAATGGCTTCTGCCAGAAGCGCGTTGCCGGAAGCCTTGATCTGTTCAATGGGCATTTCCTGGAGCACGGGCAGTTCCGGGCCGATCTGGCTGATTGTCGCCTGCCAGGCATTTACGACCTTTTTGCTCTTGGGCCCCACGCCCAGCAGTTCGGACAGGATTTCCGCCAGGGGAATCAGGCTGTAGTAGGGGTGGGTTTTTTCGGGCTTTTCGCCTTCTTCGCGGCCGGCGAGCTGCTCGACGCGGTAGAGCACGCCTACTGTCACCGGCGCCCCGCACACCGGGCAGATCCCGTTGTTTGCTATGGTCTGCTTGGGATGCAGGTTGACCTGGCACTTGCGGTGGCCGTCCTGGTGGTACTTGCCTTCTTCCGGGAAAAACTCGATGGTGCCCAGGAACTTTTCCGGGTCCCCGGATGCCATGGCATGGCGCATGGCGTCATAGGAAAGTGCCGTGTCAAACAGGTTGGCCTCCCGGCCCAGGTTGGCCGGCGAGTGCGCATCCGAGTTGGAAACCAGGGTCCGGT
>JAIPES010000145.1 GCA_021737045.1 Desulfobacteraceae bacterium
TTAATTCCCGCTTGTAGCGCAGGTTCACCGGATAGCGCTCCAGGCCCTCCACCGTCTCGGTGATGTTTGTGCCGCCCACCGCGCTCATGATCACATCCTGGACATCGTCGACGGTCAGCCCGTAGCGGGCGATTTCGTGCCGCTTGATGTCAAAGTCCAGGTAATTTCCACCTGTTGTTCGCTCGGAATAGGCAGAACGCGTGCCGGGAATTTTTCTGACCACTTTTTCGATGCGGCTTCCCACCTCCGAGAGAACCTCCAGGTCCGGTCCCATGAGCTTGATGCCCACGGGCGTCTTGATGCCGGTGGACAGCATGTCAATACGCGTTTTAATCGGCATGGTCCATGCGTCTGTCAGCCCGGGAAACCGGATGGCCGCGTTTAAATCATTACTGAGATCTTCGATGGTTATGTGTTTTTTTTCCGGCCAGATTGCCGCCAGCGGGGCCTTTAGCCAGCCGGGCCAGGCGGAGAAAAAGCGGTCTACCTCCTTTTTGCGCCACTGATGAATGATTTCGCCTTTTTTCGCCTCCGGCCAGATCAGGATCAGCGGCCCCTTTAGCCAGTCGGGCCAGGACGAGAAAAAACGCTCCACCTGTCGGGTTTCGTATTCCACCTTGGGCCGCAGCATGATGGTGGTTTCGATCATGGTAAGCGGCGCCGGATCCGTGGCCGTATCCGCGCGGCCGATTTTGCCGTGCACGCTTTTTACCTCGGGGAAGCGCTTGATGATCTTGTCGGTCTGCTGCAGCAGTTCCCGGGCTTTGGTTATGGATATGCCCGGCAGGGTGGTGGGCATGTAGAGCAGATCGCCCTCGTTTAAAGGCGGCATGAATTCGCTGCCCAGCTGTTTTGCCGGGTAATACGTGCCCGCCATTATCAGGACGGCAATCAGGATCGTTGTCTTGCGCCGGCTCACCACCAGGGTTATGATCGGCCTGTATATGCTTATAAAAAGGCGGCTCAGGGGGTTTCTTTGTTCAGTCAGTATTTTTTGCGGCACAAGACAGATAAATGCGAACACCGAAAGCGCGATTGCAGCAATCAGGCTCCAGCCCGGAAGATCCATTCCCGCGAGGCCGGCTGCAACCACAAGCAATACGGGGCCGGCTGTGGCTGTCATCCAGATCCTGCGCTTGCGTTTTTTGGATGTTTTCGGATCAATGGGGCGCTCGGTGATAAAAAAGGTCATGAGCACCGGGATGATGGTAATCGCCAGAAGCGAGGACGCGGCCATGGCAAATGTCTTGGTGTAGGCAAGGGGCTTGAACATCCGGCCTGACTGTTCCTGCAGGGCAAAGACCGGGACAAAGGAGACCGTGATGATGAGCAGGCTGTAAAAAAGGGCGGGGCCCACTTCTTTTGAGGCTTCCAGTATTATCTGGTTAAACGGCTTTTTGTCCCGGTCGCGCTCCAGGTGCTTGTGGGCGTTTTCCACCATGACCACAGAGGCATCCACCATGACGCCGATGGCAATGGCAATGCCGCCCAGGCTCATGATGTTGGCATTGATGCCCAGGGGATACATGACCAGAAACGACATGAGCACCCCCACGGGCAGGGTGAAAAGCGCCACAAAGGCAGAGCGGAAATGCAGGAGAAACAGCACGCAGATGATTGCCACCACCGTGATTTCTTCTATGAGCTTTTTCTGCAGCGCATGCACCGCCCGTTCGATAAGGCCGGAGCGGTCATATCCCATCTCGATGGAAACACCCTCGGGAAGCGATTTTTCCAGGGATGCAAGTTTTTCTTTTACCCGATTGATGGTGTCCAGAGCGTTTTCCCCGTAGCGCATGACCACGATTCCGCCTGCGGTTTCTCCCCGGCCGTTCCATTCGAGCACCCCGCGCCGCAGTTCCGGGCCGCGGTGGATGTCTGCAATGTTTTTCAGCAGGATCGGCGTGCCCTTGTCATCCACGCCCACCGCGATTTCCTCCATGTCGGCGATGGACTCAATATATCCCTTGCCCCGGACCATGTATTCGGTTTCAGCCATTTCTATGAGCCGGCCGCCCACATCGTCGTTGGAGCGCTGGATGGCACGCTTTACCCTGGACAGGGAAAGATCGTAGGCCAGCAGCTTGTTCGGGTCCACTTCCACCTGGTACTGGTTGACATAGCCGCCGATGCCGGCTACTTCAGCCACCCCCTCGACGGACATGAGCTCGTATCTCAAAAACCAGTCCTGGATGCTTCTGAGTTCGGCCAGGTTGTGCTTGCCGGTTTCGTCTTTGAGCACGTACTCGTAGACCCACCCCACGCCCGAGGCATCGGGCCCCAGTTCCGGGGTTACGCCGTCTGGCAGGTCCGAGGCCGCTCCGTTTAAGTATTCAAGAACCCGCGAGCGTGCCCAGTAAAGGTCTGTTCCGTCCTCGAAAATGATATAGACAAAGGAAAGCCCGAAAAAGGAATACCCCCGTACGTTTTTGGCATAGGGAACACTGAGCATGGTGGAGGTCAGCGGGTAGGTGACCTGGTCCTCGACAACCTCAGGTCCCTGGCCCGGGTATTCGGTCATCACAATCACCTGCACGTCAGAAAGATCGGGTATGGCATCCAGCGGTATGGATCTGACCGCCAGGATGCCCCCTGCAATCACGAAAAGCGTGGCAAGCACCACCATGAACTTGTTTTTTATTGACCATTCAATGATTTTCTCGATCATCAGGGAGCCCCTTTACTCAATATCCTCGAAAAATGCATCATCATCCGGATCGTCTTCCATGTCGTCGAAGAAGTCGTCTTCCGGGCCGTTTTCTTCGGACGCGGCGTCTTTTTCCGCGAGGTCTTCGCGTTCCGTCATTTTCTGCGAGGCTTCCCTGAGCTTGGATTCCGAGTCGAGCATGAACTGTCCGGATGTTACCACCTGTTCTCCGGGGGCGAGGCCCTCCAGAATCTGCATCCTGTCATTATCCAGCGGCATGCCGAGTTTTACTTCACGAGGCGAGTACTTTCCGGCACCGCGGCGGACAAAAACGACGTCGCGCTCCCCGGATCGAAGCACGGCGGACCTGGGCACATGGATGCCCGTTTCCCCCTCGCCTGTGCCGATTCTGACGTCGCCGTACATGTCGGGTTTCAAAAACATATCCGGATTGGCAAATTCCAGCAGAACCACCACATCCCTGGTTTTGCGCTGGAGATAGGGGTATATGTAGGCCACCTGACCGGTGTATTTCTCGCCCGGCAGGTAGGGCAGGGTCATTTCCGCCTGCTGGCCTTTTTCCACCCGGGCGAGTTCATATTCGTAAATATGGGCCTCCACCCATACGCTGGAAAGATCCGCGATTTGATAAATCGTGGCCCCGGATTTGACAAAATCGCCTTCTTGGGCGTTTTTCTCAGTCACCACGCCGGTGTACGGAGAACGGATGGTCAGGGCATGCTTTACCTGGCCCTGTTCGAGGATTTCTTCTATTTCCGATTCCGCGATTTCGTAATACCGAAGTCTGCTTTTAACTGACTCGAGAACCCTTTTGTTGGTATCATCCGGTCTTCGGCTGTAGTTGCGGTGCGCCTCGAGCAGATCCTGCTGGGCTGTTATAAGATCGGGGGAGTAAAATTCAAACATGGGTTCCCGTTTTTTTACCCGCGCACCTGTGAAATCCACGTAAAGCTTTTCGATCCAGCCGCTGAACTTGAGGTTGACCCGGGCCTTCTTTGTTTCGTCATATGTCACGTGCCCGTAGGTGCGAATGGTGTGTTCAAGGGAACCTTTTTTAACAGTTGCGGTCCGGATGCCCATGTTCTGCTCCATGACCGGGTCAATGGAAATATTGACGCCGCCGACGAGTTCGTCTTCGTAGACCGGCTCCAGATCCATGCCCATGGCGCTTTTTCCGGGTTCGTCATATATTTCATCCGGATTCATGGGAGCTCGCCAGTACGCCACCTCCCTTTCGCCTTTCTCTGATACGTCTTCTTCCTCCTTGTCTTTGGGCACGAGCTCCATGCCGCAGATGGGACAGTCGCCCGGTTCATCCTGTACCACCTGGGGGTGCATGCTGCAGGTATACAGGATGTCTTCGTCCTGTTCGGCCTCTTGCTGCTCCTGTCCTGCAGGGGAAAGCAGGCCGGCATACCAGGCTGCGGATCCGGCAATGGCCAGTGTCAGGACTGCCGTGAGAAAAATGGTCAGAATCGGGATGCGTCCTGATTGTGTATGCGCTTTATGGGTCGTCATGGGATTGTCCTTTTGGATTCATGAAGCGTTTCCTGCTGCTCTGTTTGCGCGGCTCCGCCGATCCATGCCTCAAGTTCCGCACGTTTCTGGTATATGTTGTAGAAAAGCCGGCTGGCTTCCCTCCTGTATTTCAGCACCCGGATCCGGGCCTCGATCATGGTATCAAACGCCACCCTGTCCACTTCGTATGCCTCAAGCGCGGATCTTGCCCACTGGCCGGCCTGGGGGATCAGTTCATTTTTATAAAGCGCGTATCTGCGGCGGCTGTCTTTGATTTCAGCGGCCAGGGAGTTGATACGGTAAGGCAGCCGGGTCTTGAGATCGTGGTACCGGTTGCGGGCGGAACGCTGATTTTCGGTTGCTGCTGCAACCGCCCTGGACTGTTTGCTTTTGTGCCAAAGGGGGATGTCCATTGCCACTGCGGCAGAGAAAAAATCCGGCAGATCCCTTCCGGTGCGGTCTTTGTCGCGCTGTCCGTAGGTCAGGCGGATGTTGAAATCCGGGTAATAATCCTTTTTTGCCAGCCGGGTTTCAGCCCTGGCGGCCTTGATTGCAGCCTGCAGCCCCTTTAAATTCGGGTTTCCGGCCAGCGCGCGTTCGGCCAGCGCCTCTGCTGAAAACGAGAAATCCGGTTCGGGCAGATCCGAAGGCGGATCAATGGATTTACGGGTCTGCCTGTTGGTGAGTTCGTGAAGCCGGTCTTCTATGGTGCTTCTTCGGTTTTCGAGCCTGACGGCCTCGTCTTTGAGTCTTGAGCGTTCAACCTCAGCCTGGAAGATGTCCTGCTGCAGACCCTCGCCCACTGCATATCCGCTCTCGGCATCCCGGCGTATGCGCTCGAGCAGTTCAATCAACGCGTCATTTATGCGCTGGCTTTCTGCCACATATCCCAGTTCATACCAGGCCTCTGCCACGTCCCTGGCAAGTTCGAGGCGGGCTGCCGCAAGCCCGGCTTCTTGTTCTCTGGCGTTTTGCGCCACGGTTTGGGATCTGAGATCCAGCTTGGACAGCCAGGGCACGGTCTGCTCAAGAAAAATCTGCTTC
>JAIPES010000146.1 GCA_021737045.1 Desulfobacteraceae bacterium
CGTGCGGCCACAAGTCGGGAAGTATTAAAAACCTATTTAGGAAAAAGAAACAAGCTTATGGCACTGAGATTTAAAAAGCGCGAGCGCTACATGATCCAGGCGCCGCTGACTTCGCTGATCGATATTGTCTTCATGCTGCTGATCTATTTTCTGCTGACCACGAACTTCATGGTCGAAGAAGGCATCCAGGTCAAGCTGCCCCAGGCAAAGGCCTCGGCGCCCCAGGCGCAAAAGGAGATCACGGTATACGTGGACCAGACCGGCCAGGCCTATCTCATGGATAAGGCCGTGGAAATGGACCAGCTCTACACCCGGTTAAACGAGATGATCGGCAGCGATTCCGACCGCCTGGTGGTGGTCAGGTCGGATCGCAGGGTGGTCTTAAACAAGGCCGTAAAGGTCATGGACATTGCCAAGGCGGCGGGAGCTGCACGGCTGTGCCTGGCCACGGAAAGGGAGAATTTCCGGCCGTGAGTCTCGAAAACGACGTAAAACAGCCCAACTGGGTGCTGTGGGCCATGGTAGTGATCTCCCTGGGGGTCCACCTGGTCATTTTCGTGCGCATTGCCGATCTTTATGAATCAGACACCCGGCGGGTCATCGAGCTGACCGTAAGGGAGGAAAACCCCTGGCAGCGATCCATTCCACAGCCCCGGATGCACAGAAAAGCCCCCGAGGTCAGCAAGGTCAGCGAGATCGACGCCGCCAAACCCGAGGTACCGGATATAAAAATGGATCCGGTGGATGCCGACGTGCCGGATACCATTGCCGAGGAAATTTCAGCGCCTGACACCTCGGGGCTTTCCGCAGATGTCGCAGACTGGCAGCCGGATGCAAAAGGCGCGGGCCGGTATGTGACCCGGAAGGACTATTTTGACATGCTGCGCCTCAAAATCGAAAGCAGCAAAAAATATCCGGGATCCGCCCGGCGAAAGCAAATCCAGGGCCGGGTGGTGGTGGGCTTTGCCCTGGATCCGGACGGAACGTTGGCCTCTGCGCAGATCGTCGAGTCATCGGGTCATCCGGAACTGGACTGGGCGGCACTGAGTGCGGTCAGAAATGCCGCTCCGTTTCCTCGGCCGCCGGGCAGCCTGTTTGACGGCCCGCTCCGGATGAAAATCCCTGTTTTGTTCGAGTTAAGATGATGATGGCACCGTAAAAAGTCCAATATCTGCGTTACGCGCAATTTCTCAGAATTTCATCACGCCAACGGCGTGACTGCATTCTTCGAAATTGCGCAAGCCTTGATCTTGAACTTTTTCCGGCGCCATCTAAAATCAGATTTTTTACGAGTGCATCAAAATTAACTTTTTACGGGACTGTGAAGGTGATCGGGGCCGTAAAAATTTTACCGCAAATTCGGTTTTAATACCCTTCCGGCGGGACAAATCCGCCGAGGACCTCGGATATCAATTTTGCCGCCCGGATCGGGGTGCGGTCCTCAAGATAGGGGCCCACGATCTGCATGCCCACGGGCAGGCCTTCCCTTGTGCGGCCGGCGGGAATCACTGTTGCCGGCAGGTAGACCACGCCGGTCAGCCCGGCCCATCCCATTAAGTCCATGTATTCGCGCTGTTTTCCGTTTACCGTGATCCGGCGGTCATACAGGTACTGCTGGTCATGGGCAATGGCCGGCAAGGGGGCGACCGGGCAGAGCAGCACGTCAAATTCCCGGAAAAAATCCGCCCAGCCCTGGCGCAGGCCCTGGCGCAGGCCGTCTGTGATGGCCCAGTTCCGGTGGAGCTGGGTGGCCCCCCGGAGATGGCGGGCCAGGTATGACTGGTCGTTTGGCGAAAGGGTCTTGACGTCTTCGAGCCATTTGTTGAACAGCTTGTCCGCGGTTCGCGCACCCATGGCGGCCGCCAGCAGGCTTAAGAAGCAGTCATGGCTGCCGGCAAAATCCACGTTCGGCCGCTTGTCTGCAATACGGGCTTTTTCCGCAGACAGCCGGTCCACGGCATTCTGGAGCACCTCGCCAACGGAACTGTCCACCGGGCAGACCGGGTCGTCCATCCACAGCCCGATTTTGAGGTCCCTGAGGTTGTCCCTGCGGGGCTCGGGCAGGCAGATCTGCCGTCCCCGCCGCTCTGCCGGTTCCGGTGCGGCCAGCAGGTCCATGGCCAGGGAAATGTCGTCAATGCTTCTGGCCAGCGGTCCCACAACCCGGATGTCAGTGAAGGTCGTGTATTCGCCGGGAGAGGTGCCGGGTTCCGGTGGGATGTGTCCTTTCTGCGGCACGATACCGTAGCTGGGCTTGTGCCCGTAAATGCCGCAGAAGTGCGCCGGCGTGCGGATCGAGCCCCCGATGTCGCTGCCGATCTCCAGAGCACAGAGGCCCGCGCTCAAAGCCGCGGCCGCGCCGCCTGAGGATCCGCCCGGGGTGCGCGCCGGGTTCCACGGGTTGTTGGTTTGGCCGTAAACCTTGTTGAAACTCTGGAGATCGCCGCCGTACAGGGGCACATTGGTTTTCCCGAACACCACGGCGCCGGCATCGATGTAGGACTGCACTGCTTCGGCGTTTCTTTCCGGCATGTGTTCTTTCAGGGCCGGAGATCCGGAGGTACACGGCATGCCGACAACTTCCAGGGTATCCTTGATGGTTACCGGCACCCCGTGAAGCGGCCCCCAGAATTCGCCGCGGGCAATGGCCTGGTCTGCTTTTTTCGCCCGCTCGCGTGCCGACTCGGGGCAGGTCTGCACGATCGCGTTTAACTGCGGATTAAATCGCCGGACCCGTTCCAGGTAATATTCAAGCAGTTCAACAGCGGAAATCCGGCCCGCCCGTATGGCCGCGGCCTGTTCCAGGGCGGATTGAAAAGCATGCTCACTCATGTTATCTCCTTTCTTTGATTAAATTCGACTGTATCCAAAAAAACACAGTCGCGCAAGGGAGCAAACAACTGGCACGGTAGCGTTTTTAAAGTTTTTTGATCCCGGCAGACTGTACCTGTTGCATTTTTGTGTGATTCTGATACAATATCGATTGATTAAAGATATTGCCCCGTCATTTGCGGATAAAACCGGACCGGATAATCGTTCGGCACGGTTCTTGTATTGTTTTTATTTTGGTATTTTGTGTTCAGGCGGCCTTCAAGGTGCCGGAAAAGGAACGATCGGATGCGATATTCGCCTTCTCAATATAGATCCTACATAAGCGGACTGAAACGCAGCAGGCGCGACAGAAGAGTTGTGCCGTGGGGGTTTACGGCTCTTCTGGTGGTTTTTCTGGGCGCATATGCGGTTCTGCAGGCAAGCAACGTTCCTTCTGCCCATACAATCGACGAGGAAAAAACCCGCCTGGATGCCAGCCCCATAATCAAGCGTGCAGAGCAAAACAATAACGGCCCGGCTTCGAATCCGGCTGCCCGGAACGCCTGGGAGCAGGATTTCGGTTCCCTGCTGGAGAAAAAGCAGATCACGGTTTCTGCAGGCGACACCCTGATCAACATCCTGCACCGGGCCGGGCTTACCAGCCCTGAAACATACAAGGTGATCGGCGAGCTCCGGAAGCGTTTTGATCCGGCAAAACTTCGCCAGGGCCATGAGCTGACCCTGTCTTTTGTGAATAACCAGGAAAACAATGCGGTTTTCCAGGGCCTGAGTCTCAGGCCGGAGGTCTGCCGGGAGGTGCAGGTTACGCGCCGTGTGGGACAGGGCTTCCAGGTCCGGGAGCTGGAGCACGAGCTCAGAACTCGTCCGGCCCGTGCCGAGGCGGAGATCACTTCGAGCCTGTACCGGGCTGCACAGGTTGCCGATCTGCCCACTGAAGCATTGATGCAGGTGCTGCGGGCTTATTCCTATGACGTGGACTTTCAGCGCGACATCCACTCCGGCGACCGGATCGAAGTCCTTTACCAGGAGAAAGTCGATGATCGTGGCAAGGTGGTCATGCCCGGATCCGTGCTGTATGCGGCCCTGCACACCAACGGCCGAACCCTGCGCATATACCGGCATGAGTCCGAGGACGGCGGAACCGGGTTTTATGACGCCCACGGCAAAAGCGTGCGGAAAGCCCTGATGGTCACCCCGATAGAGGGCGGAAGAATGAGCTCCGGTTACGGGATGCGCAGACATCCCCTTTCCGGTTACAACAGAATGCATGAGGGACTTGATTTTGCCGCGCCATCGGGAACCCCCATCATGGCGGCCGGAGACGGCGTCGTGGAATACGCCGGTCGCAGGGGAAGCTACGGCCACTATATCAGAATCCGTCATCCCAACCGGTACCAGACGGCTTATGCCCATATGAGCGGCTATGCCGAGGGTGTCAGCAGGGGGGCGCGGGTCAAGCAGGGGGAGGTTATCGGTTATGTCGGCTCCACCGGCAGGTCCACAGGCCCGCACCTGCATTACGAAGTGCAATATGCCGGAAGTCCGGTCAATCCCAAGGAAATCGACACCCCGCCGGGCCGCAAGCTCAAAGGCGATGAACTGCAGCGGTTTCTGGCCTCGAAAAACAACCTGAAAGAACTTTACGCATCCTTGGGTGATAAAAAACATTTGGCCAGCGCTGATCCGGATGAGTCTTCCAAAAAAGTCGCAATGCAGTAATATCCGAGTCTGCGGAGTTGATTTTCGGTTGGACTGACAAATTTCGACACCGGGATCATTTTTTTGACATCTCTTTTTCTGCCATTCTCTTATCCTCTTGACAGCAACAAACTTTACGCTATAGTGAAGTTTAAGCACAATTCCTGTAACTGATCTTCTGCCGGATTTCTGAACACACCAGTTCCGGGCAGTATCTGCAGCATGAAAGCATTCACCTGACCGGGGATCCCGGGGCTTTTTTGTGACCCTTTTGTGTTGTGAAGTCATATCGCTTGGCTAAACAGTGTTCGGAACAATGGACATAAGTCGCAGCAGCGCTCCTGCTGCATTTGCGTAAAACGCCAAGGCAAAAGGAGGGAGCCATCATGGAAGGATCCCAGGTAAAGGAAAGCTTTCTGGAAAAATTCGGATTCCGCGTTTCCGAAAACGTTCAAAAGTGGATGCCCAACCCTTTTCTGTTTGCAATTATCCTGACCTTTATCACCTTTGTGCTGGGCCTTGTGGTTGCCGGGCAGGGCCCGATACAGATGATTGATCACTGGTACGACGGGTTCTGGAACCTGCACACCTTTGCCATGCAGATGGTGCTGATCCTGGTCACCGGCTACGTGCTGGCCTATCACCACCTGACCCAGAAGC
>JAIPES010000147.1 GCA_021737045.1 Desulfobacteraceae bacterium
TTTTCGCTCCTGACCGTTTACGGATTCAGCCAATGCCTTCGCTTAAAATTTCAAAAACTCGGCCTGTCGGCCTCAAACAGTTTGAAATTTTTTAGCTCCGGCATTTGCTGAATTTTTCCGTAAACGCTCAATGTCGCTTCAAAAACCGACCCCGCCCTTGGACTTCCTTGGAAGTTTGATTTCAGATGGTGCCGTAAAAAGTTCAAGATCAAGGCTTTCGCAATTTCGAAGAATGCAGCGTAGTTATCCGTACGTGAAATTCTGAGAAATTGCGTATAACGCAGATATTGAACTTTTTACCGCGCCATCAATAATAACCGCTCTCCCCGGAGACTTTGCCCCGGAAAATATAATAACAATAAGCCACATAAGCCAGGATCACGGGCAGCAAGACAACCGTGCCCACCAGCAGCAAAGACTGGGATGCAGGGGCTGCCGCGGCCTGGCGAAAGGTGATTTCAAATGGCACCAGATAGGGCCACATGCTGATGGCAATGCCGAGATACCCGGTGAAAAAAAGGCCGAAACTCATCAAAAACGGGCCGATTTCCTTTCCCCTGCGCAGGTGCCGCCAGATCAGCACAATAAGCACAGCGCTTGCCCCGGGCAGGGGTGCGAGAAAAAACAAATTGGGCAGACTAAACCATAACTGCCGGATATCAGAATTGATCGCAGGCATGCTGATGCTGACTGCGGCCAGAAACAGGGCCTGGTAAATCAGGGTATAGGAAGCGGTTTTTGCGGCCCATTGCTGAGTGAGGTCCTCGGTTTTCATGACCAGCCAGGTGGCCCCCAGCAGGGCATAGCCGAAAATAACCGCCACACCGGTCATGAGGCTGTAGGCGTTTAACCAGTCAAATGCACCGCCGGCATAACTGCGCCCGGCGACTTCCACGCCCTGCACAAAGGCCCCGATGATGACCCCCTGCATGAACGCAGCGGCAAGGGAGCCGAAATGAAAAGAATAGTCCCAGATCCACCGGGTTTGCTCCCTGGCCTTGAACCGAAACTCAAATGCCACGCCCCGGAATATCAGGCCCAGGAGCATGACAATCACCGGGATGTAAAAAGCCGGCATAAGCACCGCATAAGCCAGGGGAAAGGCGGCCAGCAGCCCGCCGCCGCCCAGCACGAGCCAGGTTTCATTGCCGTCCCAAAACGGCGCCACTGAATTCATCATGGCATCCCGGCACTGGTCCGTGGGGGCAAAGGGAAACAGTATCCCCACCCCCAGGTCAAAACCGTCGAGCAGAACATAGAGAAAAACAGCCGTGGCGATCAGGGCATACCAAATCAGCGGCAGATCCAGAAAACCTTCAAGACTGAACATGACGGCCTCCTTTTTTTCGTGCCACGTCCGTGACAAGGGGCGGTTGATCCATGCCGTGGCCACCGTAAACACCTTCGCCGTCCTCGGGCCCCTTGTTGATCAGATGCAGGATATAATAGGTGCCCGCACCGAATACAAACAGATAAACCACAATAAAGGCGGCCAGGGAAAGGGCCACGGACTGGGCCATCACCGGCGATACCGCATCGGCGGTGCGCAGAACCCCCTGAACGATCCAGGGCTGGCGGCCCACCTCGGTGACAAACCAGCCGGCCAGAACCGCCACAAAACCCGCTGGTGTCAGCGCCATGCACCAGTACTGAAACCATCTGGCTTCAAACAGGCGCTTTCGCCAATAAAGGACAATGGCGCCCACCCCGGTGGCAATCATGAGCAGTCCGAGGCCCACCATAATGCGAAAGGTCCAGAACACAACCGCCGCAGGCGGGCGCTCGTTTTCCGGCCAGGCCTTTAATCCCCTGACCTCGCCGTCCAGACTGTGGGTCAGAATCAGGCTGGAAAGCTTGGGGACTTCCACGGCATACCGGGTGATTTCCGCCTCCTGCTCCGGCCAGCCGAAAAGCACCAGGGGTGCGCCCCGGGTGGTCTCCCAAAGCCCTTCCATGGCAGCGACCTTGGCCGGCTGATGCGCAAAGGTGTTTAAGCCGTGCATGTCTCCGAACAAAAGCTGAAGCGGGGCCACAAAAACAGCCATAATCATGGCCATGCCCAGCATCACCCGGGCGTGGGCGATATGCCGCTTTTTCCATAAATAAAAAGCCCCGATGCCGGCCACGGTAAAGGCGGTGGTCAGATAGGCGGCGGTGACCATGTGGATAAACCGGTAGGGAAAAGACGGGTTAAAAATCACCTCCAGCCAGTCTGTGGGATAGAGCAGCCCGTGCTCTCCAACGCGGAAGCCGACGGGCGTCTGCATCCAGGAGTTGGCCGAAAGAATCCAGAAGGCCGAAACCAGGGTGCCGGCGGCCACGATCACGGTGGCGGCAAAATGCAGCCTCGGGCTGACCCGGTTCCAGCCAAACAGCATGATTCCCAGAAAAGAGGCTTCCAGAAAAAAGGCGGTGAGCACCTCATAGCCCAGAAGCGGTCCGATGATGTTGCCTCCGGCATCCGAGAATATGGACCAGTTGGTGCCGAACTGAAAGGAGAGTACCACCCCGGAAACCACGCCCATGCCGAAGGTCACGGCAAAGATCTTGACCCACATCTTATAGACGTCTGCATAAACCTGCTTTCCGGTCCGCAGCCATCGCCATTCCAGCACCGCCAGCCAACTGGCCAGCCCGATGGTAAAACTCGGAAAAAGAATATGAAAGGACACGGTAAAGGCAAACTGCACACGGGCCAGAAAAACCGGGTCGAGGTGTTCGAACATGATCATCCCCCTTGTATTGCGCCGGCAATGAAATCACGGGATTTACCAACGGCCGCCCCTTTGTCAGGCGTTTAGCGAGCTGAAGTTTTTGCCCTCACTGACCAGCTGCTCCAGCAGGGGCGCGGGCTTGAAGTCATCGCCGTGCTCTGCCTGGAACTTCTTTAACGCATCCAGAATCTTGTCCGGACCTACCAGGTCGGCATAAAACATGGGACCGCCCCGGTAGACCGGCCAGCCATAGCCGTTGACCCAGATCACGTCCAGGTCCGACGGCCGCACGGCGATTTTTTCCTCCAGGATTTTGGCGCCCTCGTTGATAATGGGATAAATACAGCGCTGCAAAATCTCCTCATCTGAAATCTCCCTGCGAATATAACCCTTTTTCTGGGAAAATTCCACGATGCGCGCATCGATTTCAGGAGCCGGCTTTGGCGCCCGGCTGCCTTGCTCGTAATTGTAATAGCCTCTGCCGTTTTTCTGGCCGAACCGGCCCTGCTCGCAGAGCACTTCCTGCATGGTGCGGCTGTTGGAATTGTCCTTGTCCCATCCCAGGTCAATGCCGATTAAATCCGCCAGGGCAAAGGGACCCATGGGAAAGCCGAAATCATAGATCACCCGGTCGACCTGGGCGGGCAGTGCGCCTTCCAGGATGAGTTTTTCGCATTCGCGCTTGCGCTGGGCAAACATCCGGTTGCCGGCAAATCCATAGCAGACCCCCACCACCACGGCGATCTTTTTGATCTTTTTGGCCAGTTCCATGGCAGTGGCCAGCACCGGTATGGTCGTTTTTTCCGCACGCACGATTTCAAGCAGGCGCATCACGTTGGCCGGGCTGAAAAAATGCAGGCCCAGCAAGGACTCCGGCCGCGCGGTCTGGGCGGCGATTTCATTGACATCCAGATACGAGGTGTTTGTGGCCAGAATGGCGCCGTCTTTGCAGATGTTGTCCAGCCTGGAAAATATTTCCTTTTTCAGGTTCATGTTTTCATACACCGCCTCAATGACCAGATCCACGTCAGCCAGGTCCTCCATGCGGGTGGTGCCGGTAATCAGGCCCATGCGTTTGTCCACGTCTTCGGCTGCGATCTTGCCCTTGGAGGCGCTGATGTCATAATTTTTCCGTATCACACCCAGGCCCCGGTCCAGAAGCTCCTGTTTGACCTCCACCAGGGTGACGGGAATGCCGGCATTGACAAAATTCATGGTAATTCCCCCGCCCATGGTGCCGGCGCCGATCACGCCCACCTTTTTGATATCCATGGTGGCGGTGTCCTTTGGGACGTCCGGGATCTTGGAGACCTGGCGCTCGGCAAAAAAGTAGTAGCGCTGGGCCGCGGACTGCGAGCCGTTCATCAGTTGCTCAAAGCGCTTTCGTTCATAGGCCAGCCCGTCTTCAAAGGATTTGGTAACAGCGGCTTCCACGGTGTCCACGCAGGCCTGGGGGGCCTCAAAGCCCCGCGCCCGCCTGGCCAGCTGCTTTCTGAAATCATCAAAGATTTGGGAGTCGGCCCGGGCAATCTTTTCGGTCATGTCCCGAACCCGCACCATGGGCCGGTTTTCGGAAAGCACCTGCTTTGCAAACCCCACGGCGCCTTCGGCCAGATCGCCGTCAATGATCTCGTGGATCAGTCCGTCTTCAAGGGCTTTGCCAGCGCCGATGGGATTGCCCGGGGTAATCATGGCAAGGGCCTTTTCCGGTCCGATGAGCCGGGGCAGGCGCTGGGTTCCGCCGGCACCGGGAAGCAGGCCGAGTTTGACCTCTGGCAGGCCGAACTGGGCCGAAGATACGGCAACCCGGAAATGGGAGCTTAAAGCGGTTTCCAGCCCGCCGCCGAAAGCCGTGCCGTGAATGGCGGCAATGATGGGTTTTTTGCACTGGTCAAATCGATTTAACACATCCGGCAGATGGGGCGCCTTGGGCGGCTTGCCGAATTCGCGGATGTCTGCGCCGGCACAAAACGTGCGCCCCTTGCAGATCACCACCACAGCCCGGATCTGATCGTCTTTTTCCGCCTGTTCAATCCCGTCTGCCAGTCCCTTCCGCACCGAATGGCCCAGGGCGTTGACCGGGGGATTGTCGATCCAAAGCATCCCGATTTCCCCGTCCTTTTCCAGTGATACGGCTTCTGTAATGGCAACCATTTGCTGCTTCCTCCTGATGTTTCTCAAATGGACAAAACCTGCCCCGGCCCGGCGCAGGCGATGATGGAAGATCCCGGGCGGCCGGGGCGGCTGATGTGATTGATGAATCTGTTTCTAATCTTGATGGCGCCGTAAAAAGTCCAATATCTGCGTTACGCGCAATTTCTCAGAATTTCACGTACGGCTAAGTACGCTGCATTCTTCGAAATTGCGCAAGCCTTGATCTTGAACTTTTTACGGCACCATCTGAAATCAGACT
>JAIPES010000148.1 GCA_021737045.1 Desulfobacteraceae bacterium
ATCTGCAAAGCGGCGGCCACACCATTGTTGAATACACGGATGTGGAATATGACGTGGGCCTGCCCAAGGACATTTTTGCCGAGCGCTATCTGCGCAAGCCGCCCATGGAATACATCAAGTAGAAAAACGGGGGAAACGCAGTGTATACGGCATTCTACAGGTTCAGCAAGCCGATCCTCGCAGTCGGCGTATTTGTCGTATTCGTGCTGGGCGCCGCTGTTTGCCCGGCCCAGGAGCCGGCGCTGCCCGAGGGGATGGAAACCGGGCAGGAGCAGACTTCCGGGGCGGGGCCGGCCCTGCCTTCGGGGTTGGGCGATAAGACGGAAAAACCCGAGTCTGACGCGCCCGGTCTGCCTTCGGGCCTGGGCGGCAGGTCTGAAGACACGGAACAAACACCGTCAGACAAAACCCCGAAATGGCAGATGCCCGAGGAAATCAATGGTTTTGTCGAAGCCCGGGGCGGGCTGCGCATTCATGATGATCCCGTCCACGATGACGTCTCCCTGGCTGAAACACGCCTGCAGCTTTCCTATGACAAATCCGTTTCCGCCTATATCCCCCGGGGCCGTTTCCGGACCACTGCGGACCTGCTTTTTGACGCCACTGTTAGCGACCATGATAACGCGGACCTGGAAGAAGGCACCGGCTTTTTGGATCTGCGGGAGTTCTGGCTTTCCTTTACCCCGGTGGATTTTATCGATATCCGCGCCGGCCGCCAGATCCTCACCTGGGGCACGGGCAACCTGGTGTTTTTAAATGATCTGTTTCCCAAGGATTATCAATCGTTTTTCCTGGGCCGGGACCTGGAATACCTCAAGGCGCCCGCAGATGCAGTCAAAGCCTCGATTTACGGCAATATCGCAAACGTAGACATCGTTTATAGTCCGCGGTTTGATTCGGACCGGTTTCCGGACGGCTCCCGCCTGTCGTTTTACGATCCCTCCCTGGAGGGCTGCAGCTGGCGCGGCGAGGACAACCCCATGGACACCCGGCGGCCCGATGACTGGTTTGCAGACGAGGAGGTCGCGGTGCGCGTCTACCGCAACATCGGGGCCTACGAACTGGCCGCATACGGGTATCACGGATTCTGGAAGGGGCCTTCCGGCACCGATTCGGCTACCGATGAGCGCATTTTCCCGGAGCGCAATGTGCTGGGCGCCAGCCTGCGGGGAACGCTGGGGCCGGGTATTGCCAACACCGAGTTTTCCTGGTATCACAGCGAAGACGATGAGGACGGCAGCGACCCGTTTGTGGAAAACAGCCAGATGCGCTATCTGGTCGGCTACGAGCAGGAGGTGGCAACAGACCTGACCCTGGGCGTGCAGTATTACGTGGAATACATGTTGGATTATGACGCCTACGAGGACAGCCTTCTGCCGGGATTTCCCAAGCGGGACCAGGCCCGGCAGTGGCTGACCCTGGATCTGACACAGGAGTTAATGGCCCAGAATCAGCTGCGTCTCAGCCTGTTTACCTTTTATTCGCTTTCGGCAAACGAGTTCTATTTCCGGCCCAAGGCCACCTATGACTATACAGACAACTGGAAGCTCCAGGCCGGGGCCAATATTTTCATGGGCGAGCGCACGGACTTTTTCGGAAGGTTCGAGGAAAGCAGCAACGTGTATGCGGCCGTGCGCTACGGCTTCTGATTACAGCGGGTAGCGCGCGATAAAAGTGGTGCCGTGATCCGCCGAGCTGGTAAATTCGACGCGGCCGTTGAGATACCGCTGACTGAGCAGTTTCATGCTGTAGGTGCCAAGCCCGCGGCCCGGGCCCTTTGTGGAAAACGAGCGCTGGAAAATCTGGAGCTGGTTTTCCCTGGGGATCGGGGTGCGATTATGCACGCGGAATTCGGCGCAGTCGTTTTTGATCCCGCATGAAACGTGGACTGTCTGTTCGGACCGGCTTGCCTCCAGCGCATTTAAGACCATGTTTTCCAGCACCCGGCGCAGCAGTCCGCGGTCGGTTTTCAATGTCATTTCTGTATCCGGTGCATCCACCCGGATCTCATGTTCGGAAAACCGGCTTCCCAGGGTTCGGGTCACCTCCAGGACAAGCGCATAACCGTCAAATTCGGCCTTTTTGACCTCAAGTTCATTGTTTTCAGCAGACAGCAGGGTTCTTTGGGACTGGAGCTGTTCGGTTAACTGGCTGACGCCGGTGAGCAGGTGCTGCCGGTAACCGGCAGAATTCCCGCCATCTGCATCCGAATCGAGCATACCGGCAAACATGCGGATGCTTTCAGCGGTATTCATGACATCGTGGAAAAAAACGCGTTCCAGGGCTCGTCTGCGCTTTTCATGGCTGATGTCCTGGATGGCCACGATGCTGAAGCGCTCTTGCCCGATGGTAAGCGGCGTGCTTCGCACCAGCATTTCAATGGCCTCAAGCGTCTGCCTTCGCAGAATCCGGCATTCCCGGATATCCGGCCGGTTGTCCAGGGCCGAGAGCATGGTCTGGACCCCGCCGCATTGCGAACAAAACTCCGAGGTGCCGCAGCCGCCGGAATTTCTGCAGGCATTTGTACAGTCCATGGCTTCGCCCGGCCGCATCCCGTACAGGCGCTGGGGGTCATCGGCGCCCGTTAGGGCGGGAAAGCCGGCATTGAAAAACACGATCTGCCGGTTTTGATTGACGATCAGGAAGATCTCCGAGACCGCGGAGTCGTAAAGCTGCCTGAGCGGTCCCAGGTATTGGTCGATACTCTCTTTTTGCCGCAGGATCGTTTCTGTATCGCTTCTTTGTGCTGGGGCGTATTGCGTGGCCGGATTTTCGCGCGTCATTGCAGAATCCTGAAAAATCGATATATCATTTTTGTTTATCTGCCGATCAGCGGAATCAGAAATACAATGCAGGCGATCAAAAAAACCATGCTTCCCGCAAACGTTAATATGTCACAGTTTTTCAGGCCTGCGGCAGCAAAAAAGAGTGCGCACACGATAAAAAGAATCCACCCGGTGATCTGGTACCGCTCCTGCTTGTCTTCCTTTTGATCAGGCTCTGGTCTCATACACTGTCATGGAGTTGTTCACGGTTTGCTGCAAAAGTCACTGCGCTGGTTGTAAAAATATATCTCAGCATCCTGGAGTTGTGTCAAGTTCGAAGCCGAATTTAAAAGGCGTGCCTGTGCGGGTTTGCTCCGGTATGTTTATCCGGAACCCAGCAGATGAAAAAAGCGCTGCACGAATTTTCCGGAAACCACGTCGCACAGTTCAAATTCCGGCGGTTTTTCCCGGGTTTGCCCCCCCAGAAAAGCCTGCAGGATTTCTCCGGACAGCGTGCGGAGTTCTTTTTCCAGTTCAGCCGGAACCTGCTGATCCGCGCGATCAAATACCCGGCACTGAGCCGGTCTGAACTCATAGAGCTGGCACTGGCCGTCTTTGAGCAGCGGGCAGGCCGCGCCTTCTGTTTGCAGGGCGCAGTCGATGCACTCCCGGCGAAGCGCCTGGCTGAATTCCGTGTTGACGGCTAACTGCAGGTACGCGGCTTCTGCCAGGGACATCCGGACTGTGCCGTAGCAGCATTGTGCATGGTCTTTGCCGCATCTCGGCGTGGTTGCCTCCGGGATGCCGGCTTCAACCTGGTCCAGAAGGATTGCGGCCTGGTCCAGGTAAGGCCGCATGTCGACCTTGAACCCGGGAATCAAAGACGGCTCCGAGATCTGCAGGGGTTTTTCCTTTTTTTCGTACTGGTGCAAAAAGCGTTTCTGTGAGTGTTCCGTGGGCTGGGCGCGCAGGCCGCGCATTTTTCTGCTGGCGCTTTTTCGGTCCAGCCCCTTGCGCAGCAGGTAAGAGAAAATCACCGTGCCGGTCCTGCCGATGCCGTGCCGGCAGTGCACAAGCACCTTCTTACCCAGGTAGATGGACTCGTCGAGCCAGTCCAGCGCTTTTTCCAGTTCTCCGACATCCGGAAATCCTTCATCCATAATGGGCAGGAAGTACACCTCAAAGCCTTTTTCCTCCTCGAACCGGGCCAGCTCCTCGATTTCCATGCACAGGTTCATGATCGCCTTGATCCCCTGTTTTTTGATGCTCTCCAGCTCGTCATGGCTCATGGGGGCGTGGCCCACAGCCAGTTGCGGGGTGACCCAGGTCAGGGGATAGACCGGATTTTTTTTATTCTTGAACAGGGAAAACATCACGGACTTCCTGGGTAATGGATTCTGCAAGGGGCTCGACCTGATTTTGGTCCTGGAGGCGCATGTCCAGCAGCACGGTTTTGCCCAGCACGATGCCGAGCCGGCCCAGGTTGGTGCCTGTATCAGCCGGCGAGCGGCGGTCAAAGGATGCCTCCAGCATATCCGCGGTGGTGCTCACGGAAAACCGGAAATGCGCAAGCACCGACCGGATCAGTTCAATCCGGAAAAATCGCTGCTCCGGGTTCCCGCCGCCGCCCTTGAAACTGAAGTGGATGTAGTTTTGTTCGGTCTGCGGGCTGACAAGTGCGTCGAGCACGGCAAAATGGTACCCGAACCGGAGCAGGGCATGCAGGTATTCCCTGTCGACAATGGCGTAGCTGCTGAAAAGCGTTGATTTCTCCACGTTGACAAAGTCAGCAGAGCTCTTTGCATATGCGTCCCAGTCATAGTGCAGGATGTCCTGATCCCACTGAACCTTCGAAGACCCAAGCCCGGCAAAAAGCTGCTGCATGGGCCGGCTTTGGACCTGCTCCAGGTGAACCGTTTTCATGGACCCGGCATCCGGTGCCAACCCCTTGTGCACGTCCAGCACGTGCATAACCAGGGGAATTTCTGAAATCAGGCGCTTGGCCCCGTAGCTGTCCAAGCCCCGGCGGCCCACCAGGGAAAACATTTCCCGGACCCCGGCTTCATGCACGTAGCGTACGATATCATGCAGGCTTTTGCAGGCCTGGATGGAAAAATCCGCACCGCCCGGGTCCTGCAGATTCAGCGGGGAAATATGGGCAAGTGCTGCTGATAGCATCCTGAGCACCGGCGTGTCTTTGGGTTTGTGCGCTCCGTCTTCGGGCGGCTTTGACGCAAATCGGCGGCCGGACAGGACCACGCCCTGGTCGCTGTCCAGGCTGACGGCTTGTCCGTCTTCGAGTTTTCCGGCATCCGGGGTGTTGCAGATTACCGGTATTCCGGCTTCCCGGGCCACGGA
>JAIPES010000041.1 GCA_021737045.1 Desulfobacteraceae bacterium
GCAGGAAGAAAGCCCTGCGGCCGGGGTCAGTTTTTTTGCTCCTGACCGTTTACGGAGGTTTCCGTAAACGCTCAATGTCGCTTCAAAAACCGACCCCGTCCTTGGACTTCCTTGGAAGTCCTAAAACGGATATCACCGTCAACCACTAAAGAGGCAACTCCTTGATTTTACTTAACACTTAATCACTTAAAACTTAACACTGCCTGTAAAAAAGACTTTTTACAGGCTCATTAACACTGCCTGTAAAAAAGACTTTTTACAGGCTTATCAATTTTGCCGCATCTACTGTGAAATAAACCATGCCTGATATCAAAATATTTTACGGCTGGTACATTGTCGGCGCCTGTTTTCTGCTTTGTTTTTTGTTTGCCGGGGCGGGGTTTTATTCCTTCAGTATTTTTATCGAGCCCATTGAAAAACAATTCGGCTGGAACCGGGCGGCCATATCCCTGACCATGTCCATTTACCTGGTCACCGGCGGTTTGATGGGCCCGGTCCACGGCCGGCTGATCGGCCGCTTCGGGCCCCGCCGGGTCATGCTGGTCTGTGCTGTGGGGGCCGGGGCATGCTTTGTTCTGGTGAGCCTGACCCGGTGGCTGTGGTATTTTT
This sequence comes from Desulfobacteraceae bacterium, assembly GCA_021737045.1. Taxonomy (GTDB): domain Bacteria; phylum Desulfobacterota; class Desulfobacteria; order Desulfobacterales; family Desulfosalsimonadaceae; genus Desulfosalsimonas. The sequence goes on from JAIPES010000041.1 coordinate 610, forward strand.
ACCTGGTTTACGCCCTGCTGGCGGCAACCGTTTGCGGCATGGGGGTGGTGCCGGTCTCCAGTCTGCTTTCCAACTGGTTTGACCGCCGCCGGGGCACGGCCACCGGAATCGCCCTGGTGGGGATATCGGCCGGCGGTCTGCTGCTGGCACCCATGGTGGGACTGGTGACCGCAGTCTGGGGCTGGCAGGCATCCTTTGTGATTATCGGGCTTATGGTATGGTGTATTGCTCTGCCAGTGGTTTTTTTTGTGATCCGGGACCGGCCCGATCAGTTGGGGCTTTTGCCTGAGGGAGGCGGCAGGTCGGTTTATGGTCAGGCCGAAGCCGGCGGGCAAACCGATTTTCTGACCCTGGGCCGGCCGGCCGGGGAGGTCCTGCGCACCCGGGCCTTCTGGTGCATCTTTTTGTCATTTTTTCTGGCCCCCATGGCCCAGATGGGGGTGCTTCAGCACCAGGTGCCCCTGATCATGGACACAGGCATGTCCCATGCCTATGCCTCTGTGGCCCTGGGGGTCACCGCCGGTGTGGGCGGGCTGGGCAAGCTAAGCTTTGGGAAAATGGCCGATATCTGGCCGTTTCAATACGTGATTCTGCTTTGCTTCGGGCTTCAGACCCTGTCTGTCCTGTTTCTATTATTGGTATTTCCGCTTCCATATTTTCCATGGAATCAGCATGGGGACGGTTTTCTGGTACTCACGGTATGGCCGGCCCAAATCGCGCACCAGATTTTTTTCCTCCAGCCATGTTCCTGTGACAATCCATCCGCTCCAGAGCACGTTGAAAACAAGCCTGTCTGCTGTAATATCCGGACACGACCAGATCATCAGCAACGTAAAGAAATACAAGGGGTGCCGGACGAATTTGTAGGGACCCCGGGTTGCCAGCACGTCTGTCTCCGACTGCTGGTTTCCGGCACGCAGCAGAAGCCAATGATTGTCAAAACCGTCAACTGAGCGCAGTGCGCGCCCGCCCCATGCAAAACCGGCAACCGAGGCTGCAAAAACCATCCGGAATGCCAGGCGGCTCACGCCTTCGGCTGAAAACAGCAAACAGGAACTTTTTTGCCATGCAGTCAGCACAATCAAAAGAACTGTCGCCGATGACAGGGAAAACAAAATCCCATGGTAAGGTTCCTGAAGATATTTGCGGGCCCAAACCTGAAACCATTTTCTGACCATGATGCTGTGCTGAAGGAAAAATGCAAGGCTCAGGCCGGCATTCAACAATAACGCCCAACAAAAATCCAGGCCAAGATCCAGGACAGAAAAAGAGCCTGCATAGAGAAAGACCGCAAACCAGAGCAGTGACCCGGTGCTCAGAATCAGGGATAGCAAGGCCACGGCTTTGGCAATGGTATGATTTTCAGATTTTGCCATGCCGGGAAAGATAACACAGAAGTTTTTTTCTGCGAACCGGCTTTCCCTGCAGTGGATTTGAACTGCCCGACCCGCGCCAATCCGTGTCGGACAGTTCAAACCCATTGATACTTCACCGGGACCCGGCAGGAACTAAAAATCCGTGAAATCGTCATCGTCCAGCGGGATGGCCCGCTGGGCACTTTCAGAATTAAAGTTTTTTTGCTCCCTTTGGGTTTCGCGGTTGGCTGCAGCGCGCTGCGGGCGATTTTGCTCTTTATGCCGGCCGGATTGCCGATGATCGCGGCTGTTATAGCCGGGTTTCGTTCCTTGTGCCCGCACCGATCCGATCATGGCCTCGAGTTCTGCAACCACCTTGTCCATTTCCCTGGCCTGGGCGGAAAGTTCTTCTGCCGCACTTGCCGATTCCTCGGAATCAGAGGCGTTTTTTTGAACCACCCGGTCCATTTCGGAAACCGCGGTATTGAGCTGGTCAATGCCTTCTGCCTGCTCTTTTGAGGCGGCGGTGATTTCGCCCAAAAGCGTTTTTACGCTTTGTGCGCTTTCTTTAATGCTTTCAAGCTGCTTTGCCGCCTCGCCGGCAACATTTACACCGTTTCGGGCACTTTCCTGTGATTTTTCAATCAGGGCAGAGGTGTTTTGGGCGGCTTCTGAACTGCGCTGGGCAAGGTTTCGTACCTCTTCGGCCACAACGGCAAAGCCCTTCCCGGCTTCACCGGCCCGGGCGGCCTCCACCGCGGCGTTGAGTGCCAGCAGGTTGGTTTGAAAAGCTATATCATCAATGGTTTTTATAATTTTGGAGGTTTCTGAAGAAGAGTTTTTGATTTCGTCTATGGCTGCGTTGACATGCTGCATGGATTCAACTCCGGCCTCGATATTTTTTTCGCTTTCTTTAAATGCCCGGTCTGCTTCCCGGGCATTTTCCGCGTTTTGCCGGGTCTGTGATGCGATTTCCTCCAGGGATGAGGAGGTTTCTTCAAGGCTGGCGGCCTGCTGGCTTGAGCCTTCGGCCAGGGACTGGCTTGTGGCGGCCACCTGCCCGGATGCAGAGGCCACCTGCTCGGAGCCCTCTGTCAATGAATTGGCGATTCCGGCAATTCGCCGATTCAGGCCGATGGAGAAAAAAACGGTTACGCAGACGGCTGCGGCCAGCACAAACAAAAATGCAATAATGTTATTGGTCAGCAGGGTGCGCATGTTTTCTGCGGCAATCGCGTTTGCTTCTGTTCTGGGAAGCCCCAGAAACAGGATGCCAATGACCTCGTTTTTGCCGTTGACAACAGGATCGTATGCCGTCAGGTAGGGCTTTCCCAGAATATCAGCCTCGCCGATATAGAGATCAGCATCCATTACGGGTTGATATGCATCACTGTCGGTTCCGAGATAAGTGCCGACAGCACGGGAGCCGTCCTGTTTGCGGATGTTGGTGCTGATGCGCTTGAAATCACGGCCTTCCCGGACAAAAACCGTTGCCACCACCCCGAGATCGTCGGCGACATTGTCCACCATTTCATAATTGCCGGCGATGGGTTTGCCGTTATCATCAACAAGTTTTCCCCCCGCCAATTTCATTGCGCCATAATGATCGTCCACATATAGTTTTGCCGCATTGATATCCCCGTTTAATTTCATCTCAAGGGTATAAGTGGCCAGGTTTTCAGCCATGCGCCCGGAATAAATATAGGAAACGCCTGTTAACAAAATACTTGTAATGACAATGAGAATGGTAAAAATTCCAATCAGTTTGGTTTTTAAGGGCAATCTCTGAAACATGGTTTCTCTCCTTTATAAAAATATTAAAAATTTTTTCCTTTTTCTGTTTATGCGGACAGACAAGGGCAAATACGCGTTTTCAGCGAAAGGGCGGTAAAGCAATTTATATGCCATTTGTTTTTTTTCTGGCGGATGATGATATAACGCTTTTAATTTTTATATGTTATGCAATATTTCCATCATTGCCGCCCCGGGCGGGAATAAAAAAACAAATCCTATTGTCGTAATTTTGACGCGGACCCGGTCAGTTTTTTGTCCCGGCTTGGGGGTGCCGGCTGCAAGCATCAGAAGCAAGAGAACTTTGGGCATATGCTTTTTCATTGTTTTGTTACGGAAACATGGTTGCAAAAACAGAAAACATCGTAAATATATCTAGTACGGTATACCCATCACGTGCTTGACTTCAATCAATTGCTGGTGCATTTGTCAGAGGGCAACTGCTGGACTTTCCGGCAACAGGCTTGTTTTCAGGGAGGGCAGAATGGCAGGTCACCGGATTTCTTCACTTTCATCCCCGGGACCGGACTTGATCGAACCGCCGGGCAGGCCATTGAAAATTGCATTGCTAGCCTGCGGCGTGTTTTTTGCAGCCGGGGTGGGCTACATTCTTTTTTCAAGCCATTTCGCGGCATTGGCTGCTGCCACGGTTCCTGACCTGGCCTTCATTGAGAAAACCAAGGGCCTGCTGTTTATCGTCTTTACAACTGTTGTGCTGTTTTGCGTTCTGTATGGCTTGCTGCTTCGTCTTGACCGGCAGCAGCGAAGGCTGTTGAATTTCGGCAATCGCCTGATTGCCGCCGAGCGACAGGCCTCGGCCCTTGTGCTGGCCGATTCGGTTGCCCACGAGGTCAGCAGCCTGCTTATGACCCTGGAATATCACGTACAGGAATTGGCGGATGCAGCCGGTGGAGAAAAAAAGGATGCCCTGCAAAAGGTCAATTCCTCCCAGGACCGGCTTAAAGCCCTTGCCCGAAAACTGGCCCGGGTCAGCGGCCGGGAGGCCAGAAAAACGTATTTTAATTTTTTTGCCGCTGTCAGCGACGCCCTGGCCTTTGCCGAAAAGCACCGCAGCCTCCGTTTCTGCAAAATTGAGTGCACGGGGCCGGAGGATCTGATGTTTATGGGCAACCTTGTTCTGGTCTATCAGATGATTCTCAATCTGGTGCTCAACGCCGCCGAAGCTGCGGGCGAACATGGCCGCATTCGGGTGGATCTGCTTGAACAGGACAATTTTGTGGTGGCCGAAGTCCATGACAACGGCCCGGGCATTGCCCCGAACATGCGCAAAACCGTCATGGAAGCCTTTTATACCACCCGGAAAAATGGAAGCGGCCTGGGCCTGCTTTCAGTTGAGGCCTGCGCCCGGGCCCACCGCGGGGACGTGGAAATCCGCGATTCAGATCTGGGCGGGGCCTGCTTTGCTGTTTCGCTGAAAAAAACACCGGCTGTCATTGATGATCAATAAGGCCATGGCGCCTGAACCTGCCTTTAACCGGCCTGTTTCCGGTCCGGGCTGAAACCCGGTCTGATGATTGCGAGGAAGATATGGATACGGAATTGAAAGAAGAAATCAGCCGGCAGCACCCTTGCTGTGGTGACTGATAAGGACCATGCCATCCTGGCTTGTAATGATAATCTGGCCAGAAATCTTCACCTGCCGGAAAAACCCCTGGGCCGGTTTTTGGGCGATATCTTGTGTTCCCTTGAAGACGATGAAGGGTTTTCCCTGCTGGTCTCCAGGCAGGACAACAGCCTGCTGCCCCAGATTTTCAGGGTCTGCTACACCGAGATTCTTTTTAAATGCTATACATTTGAGCTGGAAAACGGGTTTCTGGTGCTGGGCGATCGCCTGGGCGGCACGGACAACGAAGTGCTGGAGAGCATGTCGCTTTTAAACAACGAACTGTCCGGACTGAGCCGGGAACTTGCCCAAAAAAACCGGGAGTTGGAAAAAGCCAACCGGAAAATCAAGGATCTGTCCCGCACCGATTCCCTCACCGGCCTGGCCAACCGCGCCTATTTCCAGGAGCGCTACGAGGAGGCGTTCACCCTTGCCCGGCGTCATCAGGTGTCTTTGGCAGTTGTTATGATGGACCTGGATCATTTCAAGCACATCAATGACACCTACGGCCATGATGCCGGAGATGCCGTGCTGAGGCACTTTGGCCGGCTTGTGCGGGAAAGCTGCCGGCAGGAGGACTTTGCCGCCCGTTTCGGCGGTGAGGAATTTATCCTGTATCTGTCCCATACAACCATAAAAGAGGCCCTGGTGTTTGCAGACCGGCTAAGGCAGACCCTGGCCGGTGCCGACATTTTGGAAAACCAGTATCAGATTACCGTCAGCATGGGTGTCGCCGGGATGGCCCCGGATGATTCTCCCGAATCCCTGATTAAGCGGGCAGACCAGGCATTGTATAAGGCCAAGGATTCGGGCCGAAACCGGGTTTGTGCCCTTTAAAAAAAGCGTGGCAGCCAAAAAATTCTGCATTAATAAATTGACAATTTTTTGCACAGCCGATATTTTTTATCTTAATACAGTTTTTTCAGCCCTTTTATTGGCCGTTTACCGTAAAAGACCGCACCTGGAAACAGGAGGCTTATGAAAAGGAAACGACCCTATCTCACGGCCTTTCTGCTGGTGGCCGCCGGTATTGTTATCGGCTTTCCGGTTTTCTCAATGACTTACTACACCATGGTACGCACTTCCACTCCCCAGTTCTGCGCTTCCTGCCATGAAATCGAATACGCCTACAATACATGGAAAACCTCCACCCACGTCAACAACGCCCAGGGTTTTGTGGCCGACTGCATGGACTGCCATCTGCCCGCACCCCATGACACGGTGGATTTTTTCTATAAAAAAACCCTGCACGGCATCAAAGACATTGTGGTGCATTTTACCATGGATGAATACGACCGGGAAAAAAACCGGAAAAAAGCCTATGATTCCTTTGACAATGCCCAGTGTCAGAAATGCCATCGCAATATTTTGTATATTCCGGACAAGCGCGGGGCCATGCTGGCCCATCGCTCGGTGATCCACGCGCTGCCCGGCCGGGAGAAACGATGCGTGGACTGCCACAGAGACCTGGTGCACAACCCCACCGAGGTCTACCGCTATAAGCAGTATGAACTGAATTGATCAAAGTGTGCAAGCATATGCATCATCACCCTTTTCTGACGCATGGAGGGCGGGTATGAAAAAGCTATTATTCGGCGCGGTTATCAGTGTCATGTTATTTTTACTGGCCTTGCCGGCTGTTGTATCTTCCCAGGCCGAGCAGGACATGGCCAAGCAAAAGGAGTTCCGCATCGAGCGCTCCATTTCAGAGGCCGGCGTGGCCTGCATTCAGTGCCACAAACAGGAGCATCCGGGCATATTCGGTGACTGGGCAAACAGCCGGCACGCCAATGCCAATATCACCTGCATTGACTGCCACCGGGCCGAGCAAACCGATCCGGACGTGAGCAAGGAGCACTTCCGGCAGTATGAAAAATCCGACTCCCAATGGGGCAGAAAACAGTACCGGGTGCCCGTGGCCGGCGTGGTCACGCCCAAGGACTGCTCCCGGTGCCACCCGGACGAGGCCGAGCAGTACAAGCGCAGCAAGCACGCCAATACCCTGGAGATCATCTGGAAAATCGATCCGTGGTTAAACAAGGGTATGAACAGCGATTTTGAGCGGGCTTCCGGGTGTTTTTACTGCCACGGTACCGTGCTGGAAACCGACGAGGAAGGCAACCTCATCCCGGAAACCTGGCCCAACGTGGGTGTGGGCCGCATGAACATGGACGGCAGCAAGGGAAGCTGCAGTTCCTGCCATACCCGGCACCGTTTTTCGGTGATGGAGGCCAGAAAACCCCAGGCCTGCGGTCAGTGCCATCTGGGTCCGGACCATCCCCAGATCGAGATTTATACCGAGTCCAAGCACGGCGCCATTTACGACAGTTTCGGGGATGAGTACAACTGGGACGCCGCCCCGGGCACATGGTCTCCGGGCGTTGATTACCGGGCGCCCACATGCGCTTCCTGCCACATGAGCGGCGCAGGCACCACCCGCACCACCCATGATGTCACAGAGCGGCTCTCCTGGGAAATTCAGGCGCCGTTAACCGTGCGTCCCTCTGATTTCAAGGCGTTTCCCGCCAAAACCAACTGGGAGGTGGAGCGCAAGAAAATGAAGGAGATCTGCCTGCAGTGCCACGGCGACAACTGGGTGGATGACCATTACGCCACATTTGACAAGGTGGTGGAGGAATACAACGAGGTTTATTTCAAGCCGGCCAGGGACCTGATGAACGAGCTTTATGAAAAGGGACTGGTGGATGATGAAAAGATGTTTGATGAAAAAATAGAGGTTGAATACTATGAGCTGTGGCATCACGAAGGCCGGCGGGCGCGCATGGGCGCGGCCATGATGGCCCCGGACTATACCTGGTGGCACGGTTTCTACGAGGTCAAGCACCGGTATAATTCTTTCATGAAAGAAGGCCGCGAGCTGATAAAGCACAACAAAAAAGCTGAAAAAGCGCCGGATTTCCCCAATGCCACGGGCAGAACCACCCGGCCCGAGGCCATTTTCGGCAGCCAGTAAAACCTTAAAGACCGGGTTTTTCACCCGGTGCCGGCATTTTTTGCAAAACACAGACCTCCGTTTTATCTTTGTCAAATAAGGATAAAACGGAGGTTTTGTTTTTTTCTGCAAAAAAAACTCTTCCTCTTGACCTAAGTCAAGGCCCGGATTCGCCTGGCGGGCTATAACATGGCCGAAACATCGAAAAAGTGTCCATGCATCAAAAATTGTAAAATTACCCCCAAAAAAGGAGGCGTCCCATGTTCTGTTTTCAGTGTGAACAAACCGCAAAAGGCGAAGGCTGCACAAAAATTGGTGTCTGCGGCAAACAGCCGGATGTGGCTGAACTGCAGGATGTACTGATCTACGCGGTCAAAGGCCTGGCCCAGGTGGCCAACGAGGGTCGCAAGGTCGGCGTAAAGGACAGCAGGATCGATCATTTCGCCTGTGAGGCCATGTTTTCCACCCTGACCAACGTGGATTTTGATCCGCCCCGGTTTGTGGAGCTCATCAACCAGTGCGTCAGCCATCGCGACGAGCTGAAGAAAAAAGTGGAAGCAGCCGGCGGATGGGCGGATTTCACCAGCGGCCCGGCCACCTTCACCCCGGCGCCGACCACTGAGCAACTGGTGGCCCAGGGCGAAAAATTCGGTCCTGAGGCGGAAAAGCCGGTTGTGGACCAGGATATTCTTTCCTTAAAGGAGACCCTGACCTACGGTATCAAGGGCCTTGCCGCCTATGCCGATCACGCCGCGATTCTGGGCAAGACAGACGACCGGATTTTCGATTTCATTTACGAGGGTCTGGCAGCCACCCTGGACGACAATCTGGGGGTCAATGACCTGCTTGGGCTGGTGCTCAAGTGCGGGGAGATCAACCTGGTGACCATGGAACTGCTGGACGCGGCCAACACCGGCACATACGGCAACCCCGAACCCACCGAAGTGCCCCTGGGCGCCAAAAAAGGCAAGGCCCTGCTGGTCTCCGGCCATGATCTCAAAGATCTTGAAACCATCCTCAAGCAGACCGAGGGAAAGGGCATTAACGTTTATACGCACGGCGAGATGCTGCCCTGCCACGGATATCCGGAACTCAAGAAATACGAGCATTTCTACGGCCATTACGGCACGGCCTGGCAGAACCAGAAAAAGGAGTTTGCCGAGTTTCCGGGCGCCATTGTCATGACCACCAACTGCATCCAGAAGCCCCAGGAGGTTTACCAGGACAACATTTTTACCACCGGCCTCGTAGGCTGGCCCGGGGTCACCCATATTGCGGACAAGGATTTCACCCCGGCCATTGAAAAGGCGCTTTCCCTGCCCGGATATGACGCAGACATTGATCGCGGATCGGTCATGGTGGGCTTTGGCCACAACGCGGTACTCGGCGTGGCTGACAAGGTCATTGAAGGGGTCAAAAACAAAGACATCCGCCACTTCTTCGTTGTGGCCGGATGTGACGGTGCAAAGCCGGGCCGCAACTATTACACCGAGTTTGTTGAAAAGGCACCGGAAGATACCATGGTGCTGACTTTTGCCTGCGGCAAGTTCAGATTCTTTGACAAAAAGCTGGGGGCCATCGGCGGCATTCCGCGCCTGCTCGATCTCGGTCAGTGCAATGATGCCTATTCGGCTGTCAAGATCGCCTCTGCCCTGGCAGATGCTTTTGACTGCGGGGTAAACGATCTGCCGCTTTCCATCATCTGCTCCTGGTATGAGCAGAAGGCCGTGGCCATCCTGTTGACATTGCTTTACCTGGGCATCAAAGACATCCGCCTGGGACCAAGCCTGCCGGCGTTTGTATCTTCTAACGTGCTCAATGTGCTGGTTGAAAAGTTTGACATCAAGCCCATCAGCACCCCGGACGAGGATCTTAAGGCCATTCTGGGATAAGCAGCAACAAAGAACAGGGTTGTCCTCCCGAAACCCGGTGCGGGCGCCGGATGGGATCCGGGCCCGCACCCCCGGGAGGATTTTGCAGGCACACCAACGGCATTGGCGAAAGGAACAGACATGCTCAAAAAAGTGGAAGTGTTTAAGGAAAACGATTTTTCAGAAAAATCCTTAAAAAAACTGCTGGTGCATGATTCACCCTATTTCAAAGTGATCAACTTCAATTTTAAAGCCGGCCAGGAACTGCCCGTACATTCCCATGACATTGACGGCCAGCTGAGCATCACCGTGCTTGAAGGCACCGGCGAGTTTCTGGGCGGAGAAGACGCGGGCATGCCCGCGGCCCCGGGCGACGTTTTGATTTCTGATATCAGCGAACCCCACGGCATCCGGGCGGAAACCGACATGCGGGTGCTGGTTACCATTGCCCCGCCCATATGAAAAAGGCTGATAATGGCAAGCGATACCCGGCATCATAGTGGTATGACCTGCAAGGACGAGGTGCGCGACTACTCCGGATACAGACAAAAACTGCCCGGTGTGGTGGAGGACATCCTTGCGGGCTGCGGTGAGGAGCAGTCCTATACCCATATTGATTACGAGCCTGCTCCTTCTGAGGCAGAGGTCATTGATATCCTCCAGAATATGCGGGAGATCCTGTTTCCTGGTTTTTTCAGCCGGGAAAAGATCGATCCGGTCAATCTCAAATACAACATGGGCCGGCAGGTGACCCTGTTATATGACATGCTGGCCGAGCAGATCACACGGGCTGTCCGCTATGAATGCTTCAAGTTTGACCTGGAATGCAGCGACTGCCGGAAGCGCGGATATGAAACCGCCCTGGCGTTTCTCAAATCCGTGCCGGATCTGCAGCATCAGCTGGCAAAGGATGTGGTCGCGGCATACAAGGGTGACCCGGCAGCCAAGAGCTATGATGAAATTATTTTTAGTTATCCTGGCATGTTTGCCATCATGGTCTACCGCATTGCCCACCGGCTCCATGGCCTGTCGGTTCCCCTGATACCCAGGATCATGACCGAGCACTCCCACCGGATTACCGGCATTGACATTCATCCGGGCGCGGTCATCGGTCAAAGCTTCACCATTGATCACGGCACCGGTGTTGTGGTGGGCGAAACCGCCCGGATCGGCGATAGGGTGCGCATCTACCAGGGAGTTACCATCGGGGCCCTTTCCGTGCCCCGCAGCAAGGCCGATGAAATGCGGGAAACCAAGCGCCATCCCACCATTGAAAACGATGTGGTCATTTATTCCGGGGCCACGATCCTGGGCGGAAACACCACTATCGGTGCCCGTTCAGTGATCGGCGGCAATGTCTGGATCACCGAGCCGGTGCCCGCCGACACCACGGTGCTTCTGGAATCGCCGCGTTTGATCTACCGGAAAAACCCGCTCAAGGTTTGATGAGCCTGTAAAAAGTCTTTTTTACAGGCAGTGTTAAGTTTTAAGTGATTAAGTGTTAAGAAAATCAAGAAGTGTTTCTTTGTTTTTTGACGATTCCATCAGTTTTAGGACTTTTTGACGATTCCATCAGGGTTTGATGCCATATAAGGAGGCACAAAAAATGCCCCTGTTTGCCGATATCTCAGAGACCATGGGAAACACGCCCCTGGTGCGGCTAAAGGGTCTGTCTGAAACCGGCCCGACAGCTGCCGGGGCTGAAGTCTATGCCAAGCTTGAATTTTTCAATCCCCTGGGAAGCGTCAAGGACCGGATTGGCGCGGCCATGCTGGATGCGGCTTCTCAGGAGGGAAAAATCGCGCCTGGATCGCTGATTGTGGAGCCCACCAGCGGCAACACCGGCATTGCCCTTGCCTTTGTATGCGCGGTTCGGGGCTACCGGCTGTGTCTGACCATGCCCGAGACCATGAGCACCGAGCGGCGCAAACTGCTTTCACATCTGGGTGCGGAGCTGGTCCTCACCCAGGCGGAATACGGTATGAAAGGCGCCATCCAGGCGGCCAGGGAAATGGTGGCCACCTATGAAAACGCCTTTATGCCGGATCAGTTTTCCAACCCGGCCAACCCGGAGATCCATCGCAAAACAACCGCAGAAGAAATCTGGCGCGACACGGGCGGTCAGGTGGACGTCCTGGTGGCCGGCGTGGGTACAGGCGGCACAATTACGGGCGTGGCCGGGGTGTTAAAGCAAAGAAATCCGCAATTTTATGCCGTGGCCGTGGAGCCGGCCGACTCGCCGGTACTGTCCGGCGGGGCTTCGGGCTCCCACAAGATTCAGGGCATCGGCGCCGGCTTTGTCCCGGAAATCCTTGACCAGTCCCTGATCAACGAGGTAATCACGGTGACAAACGATCAGGCCTTTGAAACAGCCAGAGCCCTTGCCAGCCGGGAAGGCATCCTTTGCGGGATTTCCTCCGGGGCAGCGGCATGGGCGGCTTTGGAGCTGGCCGGGCGGCCGGAGTTTGCCAAAAAGCGCATTGTCACCATTTTGCCCAGCACCGGCGAGCGCTATATCAGCACCGACCTGTTTTTGTAAGTAAACCCGAAAAAGCGCAAAAGAGGGGATATGTCTGACCAGAAACGCTTTGAAACCATCTGCCTGCATGCCGGCCAGGTTCCGGACCCGGCCACGGGCGCCCGGGCCGTGCCCGTGCACCGGACCACCTCGTATGTGTTTGAAAACTCGGATCATGCGGCCCGGCTGTTTTCCTACCAGGAGCCGGGCAATATTTACACGCGTATCATGAACCCCACCCAGGATGTCATGGAAAAGCGCATGGCCGCCATGGAAGGCGGGGGCGCGGCCCTTGCCCTGGCCTCGGGCACGTCTGCAATTTTTTATTCCATTATTAATATCTGCTCAGCCGGGCAGGAGATTGTTTCCGCCAACAACCTCTACGGCGGCACCTACACCATGTTTGACAGCATCCTGCCCCAAATGGGCATCCGCACCCGGTTTGCAGATCCCCGCAGTCCGGAAAGTTTCGAGGCGGCCATTAATGAAAACACCCGGGCCCTGTTTGCCGAAACCATCGGCAATCCCGCCCTGGAGTTCACAGATATCGGCGCTGTGGCCAGAATCGCCCAAAAACACCGCCTTCCGCTGATCATTGACAATACCTTTACCACGCCGTATCTGCTCCGCCCCATTGAGCACGGGGCCAATGTGGTGGTCAATTCGGCCACCAAATGGATCGGCGGCCACGGCACGGGCATCGGGGGTGTGGTGATTGACGGGGCCAATTTTGACTGGACAGATTCCAAATTTGAGATGTTTAACACCCCGGATCCGAGCAATTTCAATTTGCGGTTTGCAACCGATCTCGGGGAAAACAACCCCATTGCCTTTGTCATGCGCATGCGGCTGGTGGCCCTTCGCAACCTGGGGGCCTGTATTTCGCCGGACAATGCCTGGATTTTTCTCCAGGGCATGGAGACCCTGCCCCTTCGCATGCAGCGGCATTGCGCAAACGCAATGGCCGTGGCCCAATTTTTAAACACGCATCCGCAGGTGAGCTGGGTGCGCTATCCGGGCCTTGCAGATGATCCCGCATATCCTGTGGCCTCACGCTACCTGGAAAACGGCTTCGGCGCCATGGTGGTCTTCGGCATCAAGGGCGGAAGGGATGCGGGAAAGCGGTTTATTGACAGCCTGAAACTGTTTTCCCACCTGGCCAACGTGGGCGATGCCAAGAGCCTGGCCCTGCATCCGGCCAGTACCACCCATTCCCAGTTAACAGACGCCCAACAGATCGAGGCCGGGGTCAGCCCGGACATGATCCGGCTGTCTGTGGGAATCGAGCACATTGATGATATTGCCGCGGACCTGGACCAGGCCCTGCACGCTTAAGGACTTGCAAAAGTCAGTCCCCCATGCCCGGCCTGGGCCTGTGATCCGGGTGGGCGATTTTTATCAGCACCAGTGCCAGGACAATGGCCGGAATGCCCATGACAGCGGTGATCAGAAAAAAGCCGGTCCAGCCGGTGTGTTGCGCAAGCACACCTGTAAATCCCCCGGCAAATTGCCCGGGAAGGGTCATCAATGAGCTGAGCAGGGCGTACTGGGTGGCGGTGTAGGCGCTGTTGGTCAGGCTGGACAGGTAGGCCAGAAACACTGAAATGGCCAGCCCGCCGGTGATGTTGTCGGCAATAATGGCAACAGCCAGCCCATGGATCTCCGGGCCGGTCACGGCCAGCCAGGCAAAAAGCAGGTTGGTGGCCGGGGCCATAAACGCGGTAAACAAAAGCATGGCCGCAATGCCGAAGCGCGCGGTCAAAAGGCCGCCGGCGGCCGCGCCCAAAAGGGTCATGGCCAGGCCGAAAGCTGCGGCCACGTTTGCGATCTGGGTTTTGTCAAATCCGAGATCCAGGTAAAAGGGATTGGCCATGACCCCCATAAAGATGTCGCTGATGCGAAATAGGGCCACAAAAACCAGTATGGCCACAGACGCCTTGCCGTAACGATTGAAAAAATCGGCAAACGGGCAGATCACTGCGCTGATGAGCCATGCGGTGACCCGCCGCCGGATTCCGGTATGCCGGGTGGTTTCCAGGTAGTTGATGACGGTTTCCTCCAACTCCCGGGTTTTGCCGTTGATACTGACCTCTGGCTCGCCGGTGACCAGGGTGGTGATGATGCCCACGGCCATCAACACCCCCATGACGGCATATGCCAGTGACCAGCTTCCCACGGCTGCAATATGAAGCACCCCGGCGCCGGCCACCAGCAGGGCGACCCGGTAGCCGGTGACATAGGCAGCAGCCATGGCCGCCTGCAGATGGCTGGCCACGGCTTCCACCCGGTAGGCGTCAACAGCCACGTCCTGGGTGGCTGATCCCAGCGCGGCAATCACGGCCCAGACGGCCACCAGCCAAAGCTGATCCACAGGGTCAGCGGCTGCCATGCCCAGAAAAGACAGACCCACGGCTGTTTGCGCCGCCAGCATCCAGGCCCTGCGGCGGCCCAGCACCCGGGTCAGCCAGGGCAGGGGGGCGCGATCCACCACAGGGGCCCAGAGCACCTTGATGGAATGGGCGATTGCCACCCAGGACAGAAATCCGATGGCCGCCAGCTCAACACCCAGATCCCGAAGCCATGCCGTAAACGTGCCGCCCACCAGCAACAGGGGCAGGCCTGCTGAAAACCCGAGAAACAGCATTCCCGTCACCCGCGGATGCAGGTATACCCGCCAGCCCTGGTATGAGGGTTTCATTATAATAAAGCCATTTCCTCTATCAGATCATGCGGTAGAACAGAAACATCAGCAGACCGAAGATTTCCAGGCGGCCCAGCAGCATGACAACAGTGAGGATCCACTTGGCGGCATCCGGCAGCATGGCGAAATTGGAAAGCGAACTGACCATACCAAAACCCGGGCCCACATTGCCCATGGCCGCCACGGAACCGGAAAAGGCCGTCATCAGATCAATGCCCATAAAGGTCAGCATCAGCGCAGAGATGCATACCACGCATAGGTACAGGACAATATAGACAATCCCCGCCTCAACAATTGCCGCATCCATCACGGTACCGTCCAGCGTCAGGGCCACCACGGCCCTGGGGTGTTTCATTTTGTTCATGCTCACCGGTTGACCAAACCCGCGGAATGTTTTATAAAACAGAGTCTTCCAGTTTTGCGGGGACTGGTTTTTTTCTGGTGAATCAACATTGTCTGATATACACTAATATTTTACAGCTTCCAAGATTTGATGGCGCCGTAAAAAGTCCAATATCTGCGTTATGCGCACTTTCTCGGAATTTCACGTACGGATAAGTACGCTGCATTCTTCGAAATTGCGCAAGTCTTGATCTTGAACTTTTTACGGTGCCATCTGAAATCAGACTTTTTACGGTGCCATCAAGATTTAATAACCCGATTGCATCCAACCCAAACAGGTTGAAAGCCATTTGACCGACATCTCCAGACATCTTCGTTTTGCCCTTGGCCTGCTGGTGGCCACCACGCTGTTGGGGACCTTCGGATACATGATCATCGAAGGCTGGGGTTTGCTGGATGCCACCTACATGACCGTTATCACCATGACCACCGTGGGTTATGGCGAGGTCCATGCCATGGGCTACACCGGGCGGGTATTTACCATATTTCTGGTGGCCATGGGGGCCGTGTCTTTTCTGTATGTCACCAGTGCGCTGGTGCAGTTTCTGGTGGAAACGCAAATCCGGACCATTTTCGGGAGGCGGGTATTGGACAAGAAAATCAAGAAAATGACAGATCATTATATCGTTTGCGGATATGGCCGCATCGGCCTGGTGCTGTGCAACAGCTTCCGGGCCCACGGCATTGAGCCCGTGGTGATTGAAAAGGAGCAAAGCCGCATCGAGCAGATGGAGGCCGGCAATATTCTGCATATAACCGGGGATGCCACCGAGGAGGATGTTTTACTGCGGGCCGGGGTTTCCCATGCCAAGGTTCTGGTCGCCGCCCTGGCAACGGATACGGACAACGTGTTTCTGGTTCTGACCGCCCGGCAGCTGAACCCGGATATTTTTATCCTGGCCCGGGCCGGCAGTGTCAAGGCCCGGGCAAAGCTTTTTGCCGCAGGTGCCAACCGGGTGGAATCGCCTTATGAAGTTGGCGCCGTGAGTATGGCCCAGCGGCTGCTGCGGCCGTCGGTGACCAGTTTTCTGGACCTGGTTTTTGCCTATAACCGAAAAGATATTCAGATGGATGAAATCCCGGTGGAGGAAAGCTCCCCGCTTGCCGGGCTTATGCTCAAAGACTCAGGTATCCGGCAAAAATACAATCTGATCATCATTGCCGTGAAAACCCCGGATGGGGAGATGTTGTTCAACCCCTCCCATGAGACCCTGATCCGGCCGGGCGACACGGTGATTGCCATGGGCAAAACAGATAACCTCGCGGAACTGGAAAATGAGCTTCAGCCCAACGGGGCCAAAAAAGTCTATCAATGAAGCAGAAACCAACCCACCCCTTGTTATTTTTCGCGTATCACCTGCCCCCGGGAGGTAAAAGAAACACCTTGCTGGATCTGGGTTCCGATCATTATGGTCTCTGCAATGGGCGGACTGACAGATGTATTTTTTTGCGATTGCCACTCAACCATGAAATTGGCGCCTGAGCCGCCGGTGCTGTCGCTCTGGGCCACGACATAGCGAACCGATTCCAGGGGCTTAAGGGTTAAGGGCATATCCAGATATTTTTCATGATCTTTCTTTGCTCCCTGAAAGTTTTTTTAACCGCCCACCACACAGTTGCGGCCGTTTCTCTTGGCCTCATAAAGGCGGGCATCAGCCCGTTTCATGACATCCTCTATGCTGGTATCCGTGTCCGCAAATTCACTGACCCCAACGCTGATGGCGATTTTAACCGCCGAGTCCCGGGCCTCAACCCTTAATTGCTCTGATACTTGCCGAAGTCGCTCTGCTTGTTGGCACGCATTTTCTGCATTTGTTTCCGGAAGCAAGACGGCAAATTCCTCACCCCCGATCCGGTATAGGGAATCGACTTGCCGTAGCTGTGCTGCGCAATTTTTTGTAAGCCGGCACAGCACCTCATCGCCCGCGCTGTGGCCAAAGCTGTCGTTAATTCGCTTGAAATGATCAATGTCAAATATGAACAGTGCTGTCGGCCGGTTATAGCGTTTGAAATTGCGAAAACACCTGTCAAGCTGTTCCAGAAATTTGCGTCGGTTGAAAATGCCGGTCAGGGCGTCGGTTTCACTCAGCCGCTGCAGCTTCATTTCCAGTTCGCGCTGAGAGGAGATATTGCGCGCCGCCCAGACCACGGCCCGTTCGCCCCGGAGGGTTATGGGAAGCGGCTGGACCCGGCCTTCAAAATGGATATCCCCGTCCGGTCCGGGTGCTTCCTCCAGGCCTTTGACGTCCTTTTGGAAAAGCGCGTATTGAACTGTCCTGAGCCGGTTTTGCGCCAATGTCTCCCGGATCTGCTCAAGAAACCAGTTTGCCATGTCTTCCGGCATTACGTCATGCAGAAACACGCCTTTTAAACCATCACCGTCATGATAATAAGCCGTGTCCTTGCCGCCGGCGATTTGCAGATATTGCCCGCTTTCCGAGATCACAAACACCGGGTCGGGAAGGGCTTTTATCATTGCCCGGAGCAGTTCAATTTCAGAATCCATAGGTGATTTGTTTCCGTTTTCGCATCCGCAAAAAAGCTTTTATGATTTCAATGCGCTTTTGCAAAACTATATTTCTTGCTGTGCAAGCGCCTCGCGCACCTTTAGTCCCAGATCCCCTATGGAAAAAGGTTTCTGAATGAATTGAACGCCCTTTTCAAGCATTCCATGATGGGCAATGGCATCTTCGGTATAGCCTGAAATGTAGATGGTTTGGATATCCGGCTGCAGAAGATGAATCTGCGCGGCAAGATCGGGTCCGTTCATTTCCGGCATGATCACGTCGGTGATGAGCAGCTCTATTTCACCCTCATATTCTTCGGCCAGTTTTAATGCGGCCGTCGGCCGGGCAGCCGTTAAAACCGTGTAGCCCAGGTTTGTCAGCATCTCTTTGCCCATCTGCAGAATCGCCGGCTCATCTTCGACTATCAGGACGGTTTCAGAGCCGGTGGGTGTCTGTTTTCCGGCTTTTTGTGCTGGCGCGGATACAGATTCAGGTGATGTATGGCCGGGCAGGTATATTTTAACCGTGGTCCCCTCTCCGGGTTCGCTGTATATATTGATAAAACCGTTATTCTGCTTGACAATACCGTAAACCGTGGGAAGGCCCAGACCGGATCCTTCCCCGATATCCTTGGTTGTAAAAAAGGGTTCAAAGGCTTTGTCAAGAACGTCCCTGTCCATTCCGCAGCCGTTGTCGCTTACCGTCAGCATGACATAATTGCCCGGAGTGGATTCCGCATGGGTTTTGCAGCTGTCATTGTCAAAAACAACATTTTTTGTCTCTATGGTCATTTTTCCCACGTCAGATATGGCATCCCGGGCGTTGACGGCAAGGTTGGCCATGATCTGGTCAACCTGAGAAGGGTCCATTTTGACCGGCCACAAATTGTTTCCCGGATACCACGCAAGATCAATGTTTTCGCCGATGAGACGCTGCAGCATTTTCAGCAGGTTTGAAACCGTGTCATTCAAATCAATTTGCATGGGGCTGATTGTCTGTTTCCGGGCAAATGCCAGCAATTGTTTGACAATATCGGCTGAATGCAGGCCGGCGCGATAAATTTCCCGGATATTGCCATAGATCGGATCTGAGGTCTTAAGGGTGTCAAGCGCCATTTCGGCATAGCCGTTAATGATGGAAAGCTTGTTGTTGAAATCATGGGCCACGCCGCCGGCCAGGCGGCCAATGGATTGCATTTTCTGGGCCTGATAAAGCTGGACCTGCAGTTTTTCACGCTCTTTTTCAGCCTGCCTGCGCTCGGTTATATCCCTTACATATTCCACAAGACCGGTGATTTTGTCATCGCCTTCCTGTTTGATGGGGAAAGAAAACAGCTCCACCCATTTCAGTGGCGAATCTTCATAAGGCGCTCCGGGAATCTCCTCCATTTCAACGCTGCCGGATTCAAGGCATCGCAGGGACGGGCAATTCGGGCAGGGCTTATCTCTGTTATGATAGGCCTGATAGCATTTTTGCCCTTCAAGCGGCCCGGACTGAGAATACCATTTTTGCATTACAGAGTTGGTATAACGAATTGTCAAATCGTTGTTTAACACGCTGATGCCATCCTGGATGCTCTCAAAAACCGCTCTCAAAAAAGACTCGTTTTTCTGCAGTTTTTCCTCGGATTTTTTGCGTTCCGTGATATCGTGCATCCCAACGACTGCACCAACCACCCCGCCCTGTTCGTTGATCAGCGCCTGGCCGTTGCAGACCAGGGAATAGGGCCGGCTGTTTTTGGGCACCACTACAATTTCTTCATTTATAACAGGCAGGCCCTGCAACGCCCGAAACAGCGGGATTTCCTCCCTGGGCAGCGGCGTGATGCCGTCCTGCTGATACAGATCATAGTGCCCGGCCCATTGTTCCGGCAAAACAGGCTGTTCAGGAAGGCCGTGGAGCTGCCGGGCCGTTTTATTGAAGCGCGAAATCCGGCCTTCTGCATCGCAGATAACAATGGCCTCCCCGATATTGTCGATCACTGCGGACAGATAGCTGCGTTCGTTTTCAATGGCCTGTTCTGCTTTTTTCAGCTCAGTGATGTCAACAATCGAAACCACGCTCTGGGTCGTGTCTTCAATCATGTTGGCCGTCAGGTAGCCGTGGCGCAGCTCCCGGTTTCGGGCAAAAAAACGGAATTCATAGCCGGACGGGGCGGCCCCGGGATCCTGCCGGCGCAAATGGTGGCTTTTTTTTATCCATTCCAAATCCCCGGGAGGCAGGAATTCAGTCCAGCACTTGTTTCCCTCTGCCTCCTGTTTGGAATATCCGAATATTTCTTCAAAATGGGAGTTTACATGAGAAATGCGGGTGTCTTGTTCAATAATCATTATTGCCGTGCCGGATGTTTCAAATATGGCGCGGTAGTAGTTCTCAGAACGCCGCAGTTCTTCTTTTCGCCGGGTGATGTCCCTTGAACTGAATAGAATTTTGTGGAGATTGCCGTTTTCGTCTTTTAATAAAGTGCCTCTTGCTTCAATCCAGAGATAGGATCCATCCTTGCATCTGCATCGATATTCGGTTCTGGGCGGAGCACCGGATCCAACAAGTTCCTTGAAAGCATCCAGAACCCGGGGGAGGTCGTCAGGATGCACGTAATTCAGAAAGTTTTCTCCTATCAGGGAGTTACGCTCATAGCCGAATATCTCATGGGATTTTCCCACAAACTCGAGGTTGCCTTCCGGGTCTGTCAAGGCGACCAGGTCAAGAATGTTTTCGGTTATTGCAGTAAAAAGTTCGGCAAGGTCAGCGTATTGTTCAAGTCCCTGGCGCAAATGCCGGTTTTCCAGCTCGGTTTCAATCTGCCTGACACGGGTTTCATAAAATGCCTGTTGGATTTCAGCTTTGGTCATGGAATTAAAATCCGGAAGGCTCATGTTTTTTGCTTTTTGCTCGGCTTGTTCCCGGATCGCGGCCGGGTCTGGAAATGGGGTTGCAGCTGATTGCCAGGGGTTTTTGTCCCGGCTATGGTTCGGCTTTTTCATGTTTTCTCCGAAAATAGGAGGGGGCGGAAACAGCCTTTGACATCCCCTTGCTTTTGAATCCGGTATGCGTTTCCGTATTATGCATAAATACCAAAAGATATAGTAAAATGCAATAAATCTAGGGCATGATGCCGATGTCTGACGCAGATGGAATCCGCATTGAGATGATGATGTTTTAAGATGTTTCTGAAGTGTTTTTGATGAAATTGTAAAGGGTTTTCAGCAGGATGTATTTGAAACGCCTGGTGGATTGTTTTTGGCACTCGGTATCCTGGGTCAAAAACCGCAATATGTGATCTGAAGTTATGGAGGCAAGCTCCGGCCCTTCGAAACGGGAATTCAGTCTATCCAGGAAAAGTTTGTAATTTTTGACCGTATTTTTTCCCCGAGTTCATTTTCTGATACTCCATGAAATTGGTAACGGCTTGTGAGAGCAACATGATGACCTCCTTTGTTTTTAAAGGTTTGTTTTTGGCTGAGGACAGCCTCTTTGGCGCCGTCTTCGGTGTAATGGGTGAGCAGAGGGCCCCACATGCGCGGCATGCACCGGGCAGAGAGCGTGCGCATCAATGTTTCGCGCTGATCACGGACAGACGTCATATCCCTCTCCGGATCATGTGATTTTCTTGCCTGTTTTTGAAAATTCGCGGTATATATTTACATCTTTGCGTTTTCAAGGCATTTGTCAACAATGCCATCAATCGGTAAGATGGGGTCGGTTTTGAACAACACTATGCACGGCGGCGGACACAAACAGATTTATGCGGATCTTATGACACAACTGGCCGGGGCAGATATCGCGGTTTTGGCAGCGAGCCTCGGCCTTGTGCAAAATGCGGCCGGAGAAGCCGAGATTCCGTTTTGCGGGGCGATTTACCGGGTATCCCGTGCGGGGTTGCGGCGCCTGGACGGGCGGAGTTTTTCGTATGCCGCCGGCAGCGCCCTGATCCGCTATCTGCTGCAGGGCAGCAGAATCCCTCCGTCCGGACGGTTTGTCACCTTTGCAGAGCTTGCCGGTCCCCTTTTCAAGCACGGCAGCTATTCGGCCAATGCTTTGGAGCGGCCCATTGTGAAACGGTTTGCCGGGCGGTTGCCGGAGCTGATGGCAGCAGCGGCCGCGTTCGGGGGCAAACCGGGGGGCGAAGGGGGCCTGGGATCGGTGAGCCTGATATTCGAATTGGTGCCCCGCGTTCCCATGCAGCTGATCTTCTATGATCGGGACGAGGAGTTTCCCGCCCGGGCAACCCTGTTGTTTGACAGCAATGCCACGCAATTGATTGATTTTGAAACCCTGGCCGTGCTGGTGACCCTGTTTGTGCATTCCCTGACAGGGTCCGGGCAGGCGGACGTGTCAGGGAACCGCTGATCGGTGGAGCCGGGACGCTGTAAGTGGGCACACCATGACCGAAGCAGGGCTCCATGCCTTGGGGAATTAGCAAGTGCGGCAGGTGCCGGATGCCTGAAGAGGAGATTTATGATGCAATGGGAATAAACATCGAAAAATATAAACAGGCGGTGCCCGGCACCTTCCTGGTGCTTCTGGCCGGCACGGCCTGGGCATGCGTGGGGGTTATGCTGTTGTTTTCCGCGGTTTTATGGCTTTCTGCCGCATCGGATGGGGTGCCTCCGCTTGTCTTTGCGGCCGCAGGCTCTGTGATGGCCTTTCTGGTTCACCACTTCGGATTCTTAAAGATCGTGGATAAAAACCTGGACAGAATTCTCCCAGTGAACGGGAAAAAATGCCTGTTTTCCTTACCGATCCCATTCCGAAAAACCGGGGCATAAAATCCCATTGCCCCGGTTTCTCCATTTCTATCTGAAAATATTTTCATCTGTAGGCTCGGCCAGGTGAAGTGGCATTCTGATATTTGACACTTCCCCATTTTCCCCATAGATTTAAAGAATCAATGGACGGTCGGCAAATCGGAGACCTTAATCCAAGTATCCAACCTGTCGGATCTTAAAACGGACGCGCTTTTTACGAAAGCGGGGCCATGCAACCGGCTCAGGAGAGTCGCTTATAAGGATAATGTGCTTTTTAGCAAAAGGAGTTTTTCAGAATGAAGAAAATTACACTCGGCGCGCAAACGATTTTGTACCCCATGCCAGCTTTTTTGATCGGGGCGAATGTGGGGGGCAAGGCCAATTTCATGACCGCCGCTTGGAGCGGTATCGCCAACAGCAACCCCCCCATGGTCACCGTGGCCTTACAGCACCACCGCTATACCTATAAAGGGATACAAGAAAACAACACGTTTTCCATCAATGTGCCCACCGAAAATCAGGTCAAGGAAACCGATTATTGTGGCATTGTCTCGGGAGCCAAGAAAGACAAAACCGCGGATTGCGGGTTCTCTGTTTTCTATGGACACCTGAAAACTGCACCTCTCATCGAACAATGCCCGGTGAATCTGGAATGCAAAGTGGTCCATATTCTGAATCTGGGCAGCCATTACCTGATTGTCGGTCAAGTCGAAGAAACCCACGTATCAGAGGACTGCACGAGCGGGGGGCAGCCGGACGCAGGCAAGGTGAAGCCGATTATTTTCAGCGTTGGTGCGGAAAAACGCTACTTTGGTATGGGTGAAATATTGGC
>JAIPES010000042.1 GCA_021737045.1 Desulfobacteraceae bacterium
TGGGGGTTAAGGGAAACGAGCTGATCAAGCGTCTCATGGAAATGGGCATGATGGTGACCCTGAACCAGAGCATCGATTATGAAACCGCTGAATTACTGGCCTCGGAATACCAATTTGAAGTGGAAAAGGCCGCATTTGAAGAAGAAACCATTTTTCAAAGCGAAGAAGACGCCCCGGAACAACTCCGGCCGCGGCCGCCGGTGGTCACCATCATGGGCCACGTGGACCACGGAAAGACCTCGCTGCTCGACGTGATCCGCCATTCCAAGATCACTGAAAAGGAAGCCGGGGGCATCACCCAGCATATCGGAGCTTATCGGGTGCCGTATGAAAACGGCGACATTATCTTTCTCGACACCCCCGGCCATGAGGCATTTACTGCCATGCGGGCCCGCGGGGCAAAGGTGACCGACCTGGTGATTCTGGTGGTGGCCGCAGACGACGGGGTCATGCCCCAGACCATCGAGGCCATTGACCACTCCAAGGCCGCGGGCGTGCCCATTATTGTCGCCATCAACAAAATCGACAAGCCCGGGGCGGATCTGGACAAAATCAAACGGGAGCTTGCTGAAAAAGACCTGGTTCCCGAGGAATGGGGCGGAGATACCATCTGCGTTCCGGTATCCGCCAAGCAGGAAACCGGCCTTGACGAATTGCTGGAGATGGTGCTGCTCCAATCCGAGGTCCTGGAGCTCAAGGCCAATCCCAACAAGCTGGCCCGTGGCTTTATTGTGGAGTCCAAGCTTGAAACCGGCCGGGGCCCTGTGGCCACAGTGCTGATCAGCGAAGGCACCCTGCATACCGGAGAACCCGTGGTTTCCGGGATCTACTATGGAAAGATCCGGGCCATGTTCGACGACATGGGCAAAGCCGTCAAAGACGCCGGACCGTCCTACCCGGTTGAAATCATCGGCCTGTCCGGGGTTCCCATGGCCGGTGATGAGCTTATGGCCGTGGCTGACGAAAAGGACGCCAAACAGGTCAGTGAGCACAGAATGGAAAAACAGCGCTCCAAGGACCTGTCCAAAACCACGCGCATGAGCCTGGAAAGCCTGTATGAAAAAATGCAGGAAGGAGAGGTCAAGGACTTAAACCTGATCATCAAGGCCGATGTTCAGGGCTCCATTGAGGCGCTGAGGGATTCTTTGACCAAGCTGTCCACAGACGAGGTCAAGGTCAATGTGGTGCATTCGGCCGCCGGCACCATTCACGAATCCGACGTGTCCCTGGCAGCCGTGTCCAATGCCATTATCCTGGGATTCAATGTCCGGCCCTCGGCAAAGGTGTCGCATCTGGCCGAGGATGAAAATGTGGATATCAAGTATTACAACGTCATCTACAATGCCATCAAAGACATCAAGGATGCCATGGTGGGCATGATGGACTCCCGGTTTGAAGACCGCGTTCTTGGCCGCGCCGAGGTGCGGCAGGTATTCCACGTGCCCGGCACGGGATCGGTTGCCGGCTGCATGGTGCTTGAAGGCAAAATCCAGAGAGGTCAGCCCATCCGCCTGGTGCGCGACGGCATTGTCATTCATGAAGGAAAGCTGGCTTCATTGAAACGATACAAGGACGATGTCAGGGAAGTGACCCACAATTACGAATGCGGTATGGGCATTGAGAAATTCAATGATATCAAAATCGGTGACATCATTGAGTCCTACTGGCTTGAAGAAATCAAACCCGTAATTGAGTAAAAGACTTATGGTAATCGGGTTCGGCACCCTGACCTTCCGGCTGCACGAGTGCCATGGATTAAAGGAAAAACGCAAAATCATCAAGTCGATTATCGCCCGGAGCAGAAACAGCTTTAACGCGGCCATTGCCGAAGTCGACTTCAATGATATGCACCAGCGCGCCAAAATCGGCTTTGCCCTGGTGGGAAATGACCGGCGAACGATCAATTCGCAAATGGACAAGCTCTATGAATTCATCTGCCGCCTGGAACTGGCCGAAGTTACGGACATGGAAACGGAGATTCACAACATATGAAGCCTTACGGCCGTGCCGAAAGGGTCAGCGGTCTGATCCAGCAGGCCCTTTCTGAAATACTGCTCAAATCAATCAAAGACCCCCGGCTGGCCGCAGTTTCCATTACCGGTGTGAAAATGACCGGGGATTTAAAACTGGCCCGTATCTATTTTGTCACTTCCGGGCATTTTTCCTCCCGGGAGGATGCGGCCGCAGGTTTCCGAAAAGCCCACGGTTTTATCAAAAACAGTCTCGCCCGGGAACTGGAACTTCGGTATATGCCGGATTTAGAATTTTTCTACGACGAATCCATTGACTACGGGATGCATATCGACAGCGTGCTCAAGCGGTTGCACAATGAACATGAACCAGATCATCCAAAAACTAAAGAAGAGTAGACGCGTACTGCTGGCGACGCATATCCACCCGGACGGCGATGCCATCGGCTCGCTGCTGGCCCTGGGCCTGGCGTTGGAAGAAGGGCTGAAGAAAAAAGTACAGTTGTACAATGAAAGTGTGCTGCCTGCGGTCTATCATTTTCTGCCGTCGATCCACCGGATCAAAAGCGAACCCGGCGATATAAAGGCCTATGACACGGCCGTGATCCTTGACTGCTCGGATCTGCAGCGCGTGGGCAAAGCCGCCGAGGCCATCAGCCGGATTCCAACGGTCATCAATATCGATCATCACGCAACCAATACCCGGTTTGGCAATTACCAGCTGATCGACCCCAGGGCCTCGGCCACCACGGAAATTCTACACCGGCTGCTGCGGGAGATGGAAATGCCCATCACCTGCGCCATGGCCTATGCCATTTATACGGGTATCATGGCGGATACAGGCTCCTTCCGGTTTTCCAACACCACGCCGGAGGCCTTTAAAATCTGTCATGAAATGGTCTGCCAGGGGGCTGATCCCCACAAGGTGGCGCATCACGTATATGAAACAACTTCGCTGAAGCGGATCAAGCTGCTCAATATGCTCTATGACACCATCGAGGTCTCGGAAAACGGCAGGCTTTCGATTATGACATTGACCCAGAACATGCTTCATGCTACGGGAACTTCAATCACGGATGTCAACGGCCTGATCAACTATGCCCGGCGCATCGAAAACGTCAAGGTTGCGGCCCTGCTTTATGAACGCGCAAGCAGTCGTCAGATGCAACGGCAAAGAAGCAGCGTCTTTCACGTAAGCCTGCGCTCTGACGGATCAGTGGATGTGGCCAATCTCGCTGCGGTTTTCGGAGGCGGCGGCCACCGCAGCGCGGCCGGATTTGACATTCACAGCTCCCTTTTGGATTTAAAAAATGAGCTTTACTCCATGGCCGGCCATTTATGATAAACATGCACGGCCGGACACAGGAGCCGGAAAACAGTGTGCGCCAGACAGTAACCCGGGCCGCGGATCGGCCTGACGGCATTCTTGTGGTCAACAAGCCGGCGAACATGACATCTGCAGCCGTGGTCAGCCGGATCAAACGGCTGCCCGGGGTCAAAAAGACCGGACACACCGGCACGCTCGATCCCTTTGCCACCGGGGTGCTGATATGCCCGGTCAACCGCGCCACGCGCCTGTCCCGGTTTTTCCTTCACGGGACCAAGCAATACCGGGCCGTGCTGAGCCTGGGCACGGAAACCGACACCCTGGACTGCACCGGTGAAGTCACAGCCCGCCGCCCGGTCAAAGATTTGAGCGAGCACCGGATCTGCCGGGCAGTGGAAAGCTTTGCCGGAGA
Organism: Desulfobacteraceae bacterium; assembly: GCA_021737045.1. Classification (GTDB taxonomy): domain Bacteria; phylum Desulfobacterota; class Desulfobacteria; order Desulfobacterales; family Desulfosalsimonadaceae; genus Desulfosalsimonas. The sequence goes on from JAIPES010000042.1 coordinate 3,710, forward strand.
GATCCAGCAGGTTCCGCCGGTATTTTCGGCGCTAAAGCACAATGGCGTGCCGCTTTACCGGTACGCCAGAAACGGCACCCCGGTGGAGAAACCCGCACGAACAGTGCACATCGAAAGCATTCGGGTCACGGGCATTGACCTGCCGGATATTTGTTTTGACGTAACGTGCAGCGCCGGAACCTATATCCGTAGCCTTTGTGCGGACATCGGCCATGCCCTGGGCTGCGGGGGGCATCTGAGCCGGCTGATGAGAACCGAAAGCTGCGGGTTTGGCATCGCTGAGGCGGCGGCGCTGGCGGATCTGGAAAATGTGCAGACCCCTGCTGAACTGCAGCCATGGATCATTTCCATGGCCGGAGCCATCGCAGGCATGCCGGCATATACTGCAGACTCCGGGCTTTTGGAAAAAATCCGGCATGGCCGGCCCATTGCCGCAGACGACCTGAAACCGGAACCGGCCACCAATGCAGGCTGCCGGTTCCGGATTCTGGATCCGGAAGAGCGCCTGGTTGCGGTTATTGAAAAAAAAACAGGCAAAAGTCCGGACAAAGTTGACTATTCATATTGTTGTGTCTTTCATTACACCTGATACCTGTGATATAGAGACTAAAAAGAGAAAAGATCTTTAAGGAGGCCAAATTGAATATCGCCGTGGAAAACAAGCAAAACACCATAGAACGGTTCAAGCGCCACGAGGTGGACACCGGCTCACCGGAAGTCCAGATCGCCCTTTTGACAGAGCGGATCACCAATCTCACCGAGCACTTGAAAACCCATAAAAAGGACCATCATTCCCGCCGCGGGCTGCTGGTGATGGTGGGGCGCCGCAGACGCCTGTTAAACTATCTGAAAAACCAGGATATCAACCGCTATCGCGATTTGATCAAACAGCTCGGCATCCGGAAATAGCCTACACAGAGCGTTCTAAATTTTAAAATTTTTATTTGTCTATTTTTTTATAGAAATTAAAATTTTTTTGGCGGTCTGCGGGTTTGGCCCGAAAATACACAGAATTGATGGCACCGTAAAAAGTCTGATTTCAGATGGTGCCGTAAAAAGTTCAAGATCAAGGCTTGCGCAATTTCGAAGAATGCAGGGTACTTAGCCGTACGTGAAATTCTGAGAAATTGCGTGTAACGCAGATATTGGACTTTTTACGGCACCATCTGAATTAATAAAACCAATTTCGCGCGCGCCCTTTTGGCGCGCCAATGCCGGAAATGCCGGCAAATCACTTAAACAGGGTCCTCAATATTGTAAAACCCCGGCCTTTGCGGCGCAGCCGCTTTTGACCGGATAGAATAGAAAAAATTTACACTATTTTTGAGAGACTCAGGAGTTGAATATGGAAATATCATTTAAAACCCAGATCGGCGGGGAGACGCTTAGCATCCAGGCCGGCAAACTGGCCAAGCAGGCCTCGGGCTCGGTCCTGGTCCAGTACGGGGAAACCATGGTGCTGGTAACGGCCGTATCCAGTGCCGACCCCAGACCGGATGTCTCCTTTTTACCGCTTACCGTGGAATATCAGGAAAAAATCTATGCCGCAGGCCGAATCCCGGGCAATTACTTCCGCAGGGAAATCGGCCGGCCCAGTGAAAAAGAAACCCTTACCTCCCGGCTCATTGACCGGCCCATCCGTCCGTTGTTCCCCAAGGGCTACAACTACGAAACCCAGGTCATTGCCACGGTGCTTTCCATGGACAAGCAAAACGAACCCGATGTTCTGGCCATGATTGGTGCCTCGGCCGCCCTGGAGCTGTCTGACATACCGTTTGACGGCCCCATTGCCTGTGTGCGGGTGGGACGGATTGAAGGCAGCTACGTGATCAACCCGGCCATTGAGCAGTGGGAACAGTCGGATATCAACCTGATCGTGGCCGGCTCCAGAAACGGAATCATCATGGTGGAAGGCGGCGGCGATTTTGTTTCCGAGGCGGAAATGATCGAGGCCATCTTTTTTGCCCACAAAAAAATGCAACCCTTAATCGATATCCAGGAAAAACTGCGCGACAGCATGGCAAAAGAAAAACGCCCCTTTGCCCTGCCGGAAAAAGACGCAAGCCTGGCCGAGCGACTGGAGCAGCTGGCCGCAGACAATATCCGCCAGGCACTGACCATCGCTGACAAGCTCGAACGGCGCCAGGCCCTTTCCAGTGTCAAAAAACAGGCCATCGAGGCTCTGGGCGAGGCATACGAAGAACGAAAATCAGAGGCATCTGAGATCCTTGGCGATCTGCAGAAACAAATCTGCCGGGAGATGATCCTCAAAGAGGGCAAACGCATTGACAACCGCGCAACCGATCAGGTGCGGCCGATTTCCTGCGAGACCGCCCCTCTTCCCAGGGTTCACGGAAGCGCATTGTTTACCCGGGGCGAAACCCAGGTGCTGGCCGCCCTGACCCTGGGCTCGGGCCAGGATGAACAGCGGGTGGAAACGCTTCTGGGCGATGAAACCTATCCGTTCCTGCTGCATTACAACTTTCCGCCCTATTCCGTGGGAGAGGTCAAGCGCCCAGGCGGGCCCAGCCGAAGGGACATCGGCCACGGCGCGCTGGCCAAGCGGGCCATTGAAAAGGTCATTCCGGCCAAGGAAACCTTTGACTACACCATCCGCCTGGTTTCCGAAGTCCTGGAATCCAACGGATCCTCTTCCATGGCCACGGTTTGCGCATCCAGCCTGGCTTTGATGGACGGCGGGGTCCCGGTGACCGCACCGGTATCCGGCATTGCCATGGGCCTGATCACGGACGGGGAAAAATCCGTGGTGCTCTCAGATATCCTGGGCGACGAGGATCAGTTCGGGGACATGGACTTCAAGGTCGCCGGAACCCGAAAGGGCATCACCGCCCTGCAGATGGACATCAAGATCAAGGAACTGTCCCGGAGCATCCTGGAAACAGCCCTGGAGCAGGCCAAAAACGGCCGCCTCCACATCCTGGACCGGATGGAGGAGACGCTCAACGCCCCGCGCGAAGAGCTTTCCCCCTATGCCCCCAACGTAACCACCGTACAGATAAGCCCGGAGCGCATCGGGGAATTGATCGGACCTGGCGGCAAGCACATCCGACAGCTCCAGAACGACACCAACACACAGATCGAGATTAACGACAGCGGACTTGTGAAAATCGCCGCATTCTCCAAGGAAGAAGGCGAGGCTGCTGCTGAAATGGTCCGGGATATCGGCTCCGAGCCGGAGATCGGCCAGGTATATGAAGGCACTGTTGTCCGGGTTACGGATTTTGGCGCATTTGTCCAGATCAAAGCCAAAACCGAGGGTCTGGTACACATCTCCGAGCTTGCCCATTACCGTGTCAAAAGCGTAACCGACATTGTCAAGGAAGGCGACAAGCTGCAGGTCAAGGTCATTGACATCCGGGACGGCAAAATCCGCTTAAGCCACAAGGCCCTGCTTGAAGCCCCGGCAAAGGAGGACGGCGAATCCAAACCCAAGGATAACCGAGGCGGCAAGGACAAGGACAACCGCTCCCGCAGGCCGCCCAGGAAAAACGACAAATAAACGGCCTTTTCTCATATGTCAAACAAACCCGTGATCCAGTGCCGCCGGATACGGCCGGAATCGGATGCAGACATTGCCGCGCCCGAATACATGACTGCCTGCTCGGCGGGCATGGATTTGTGCGCGGCGGTAAATGAACCCGTGGCCATTGAGCCCGGAGGAATCCGGCTGATTCCCACGGGTTTTGCTGTATGCCTGCCCGCAGATCACGAGGCCCAGATCCGCCCCAGATCCGGTCTTGCCGTTAAGCACGGCATCGGACTGATCAATTCTCCGGGCACCATTGATGCCGACTATCGGGGGGAGATCCAGGTGGCGCTGATCAATCACGGCCGATCGGTTTTTATGGTCAGCCGCGGCGACAGAATCGCCCAGATGGTCATCAGTCCGGTAAGCCGGGTGCAGGTGGCGCTTGTGGAGCGCCTGCCGGATTCGGAGCGCAGTTCCGGGGGATTCGGGCATACCGGCATATGAAACAGCAACCCCATTTTGGCGCATCTGTTTCCCGGTCGTGCGTGTCATCGCCGGATCTCACCGCCCGACTCTGCATCTGCATGCTTGCCAGCGGCAGCAAGGGAAATGCCATTTATGTGGCATCAGAACAAAGCGCTGTATTAATTGACGCCGGCCTTTCCGGGGTGCAGATTGAACGCCGGATGCAGCAGCAGGGCATCTGTCCCCGAAACCTCGACGCCCTGGTGGTTTCCCATGAGCACAACGATCATGTAACCGGCGTGGGTGTGCTGGCCCGGCGCTACAACCTGCCGGTTTATATCAATGATGGCACCAGAAAGGCCGCAGCCCGAAATCTTGGACGCATCGACGCGTTTTGCCCGTTTTCCTGCGGTACCCGGTTTGTTATAAACGATCTTGTTTTCCGCCCTTTTTCCGTTTCCCACGATGCAGCCGAGCCCGCTGGCTTTACAGTGGAAAACAATGCCGGAAAAATTGGCATTGCCACGGATCTGGGAATGGCCACCGCCATGGTGCGCCACCATCTGCAAGGCTGTAACCTGCTGGTGCTCGAAGCCAACCATGATGTGCCCATGCTCGAACAAGGCCCCTATCCCTGGCCCACCAAACAGCGGGTCAAGGGCCGTACCGGTCATCTCTCCAATGAAGCCGCCCGGGATCTGCTAATGGAAGTCATCCACGACCGCCTCAAAGATGTGGTTCTGGCCCATATCAGCCAAACCAACAACACCGCCGAAAAAGCCCTTAGCGTGGTGGCCGAACCCGTAAACGGCCGTGGCCCCCGATTTTCCGCAGCCTGCCAGGAGGCATGCAGCCGCATGTTTGAAATCACAAAAATGCCCTGACCCACCCATTTACACATCTTGAAATAACAGCGCCTGTGCCTTTTTGAAAACTTTTTTGAACTTTTTCTTGACACCGTGGACAAGGGGCTTTTAATTTATTGAATACAACAATCCGAAACCGCCGTTGGGGGTGCCGACAACCGGCTGAGAATCCGCAGATCCGCGGATAACCCTTTAAACCTGATCAGGGTAATGCCTGCGCAGGGAAAACGCTGCAAACACATCCATCCGTGACATCTGATCGCAAATGGAAGTTAAAGCCGTTTTTCCGGCCGGGAAAACGGCTTTTTTGTTTTAAAACCAAAGAATCAAGGAGAATGCAGTCATGGCACTTGACGAAATCATGATTTCCCGGGCCATTATTGAACGGTATCACCAAAAGCTCACAGACAACCTGGAAACAGACGTGGCCATCGTTGGCGCCGGCCCCTCCGGCCTGGTGGCGGGTTATTTTCTGGCAAAGGCCGGCAAAAAGGTGGTGTTGTTTGAACGCAAACTCAGCATCGGCGGCGGCATGTGGGGAGGCGGCATGCTGTTTAACGAAATCGTGGTCCAGGGTGAAGCCCTTGCCATCCTGGATGCCTTTGGCATTCGTTACCGGCAGTACCAGGACGACTACTACACCGCAGACGGAGTCGAGGCGGTGGGATCGCTGACCGCAGAAGCCGTGCGCGCCGGGCTGACCATATTTAACTGCATCAGCGTCGAAGACGTGATGATGCGGCCCGACCGGGTCGAAGGGCTGGTGATCAACTGGTCGCCGGTGGAAATGGCCGGCCTGCACGTGGATCCGCTCACGGTACGCGCAGGCTACGTGATTGACGCCACCGGCCATGACACAGATGTGGTGCAAATGGTGGACAAAAAAAACCCGGGCCGCCTCAATACATCCACCGGCGGCATCCTCGGCCAGAAAGCCATGTGGGCGGACCGGGCTGAAAGCGATACCACGGAAAACACAAAAGAAATCTTTCCCGGACTTTACGTGGCCGGCATGGCCGCCAATGCAACAGCCGGCGGCCCCCGAATGGGACCGATTTTCGGCGGCATGCTGCTTTCCGGCCGCAAGGTGGCCCGGGAACTGGCCGAGAAGGTCTGATTTACCGCAAATACCATTGAAAATTCAGACGCATCGATTCAACAACATCAAAACAGGAAAATCCCATGACACAGCTGGAATCGGCCAGGGCCGGGCGCATCACCGATGAAATGCGCCAGGTGGCGGAATATGAACAAATCCCCCCGGAGCAACTGCGCGATAAAATCGCCTCAGGCCGCGTGGTAATACCCAAAAACCTCGCCCGGCAATTTGCCCCCCGGGCAATCGGAAAAGGGCTTTGCACCAAGGTCAACGCCAATATCGGCACATCACCGAGCCGGCATGACCTCGACCAGGAACTGGCCAAGCTCGATGCAGCCGTGGCCGCGGGCGCTGATGCGGTCATGGATCTGTCCACCGGCGGGGACCTGGATGCGACTCTGCGGTCCATATTGGACAAAAGCCCTGTAATGGTGGGCACGGTGCCGGTTTACAAGGCAGTCAGCCGGATGCTGACAGCAGGACGGGCCTGCATTGATTTGACTTCTGATGATATTTTTGATGAAATTGAGGCCCAGTGCAGGGCAGGGGTGGATTTTATCACCGTTCACTGCGGCATTACCACAGAGACACTAAAGGTGCTCAAACAATGCGACCGGCATCTGGGAATGGTCTCCAGGGGCGGCAGCCTGCTGGCGGAATGGATGGCTCGCCACAATGCGCAAAATCCGTTATATTGCCAATATGACCGCCTGCTGGAGATCACCCGGGCCCATGACGTGACACTGTCATTGGGCGACGGCCTGCGGCCGGGCAGCATTTTTGACGCCCAGGACCGGGCCCAGATCAGCGAGCTTGTGGTGCTTGGACAACTGGCCCAACAGGCCCGGGAGGCCGGGGTTCAGGTGATGATTGAAGGACCGGGTCATGTGCCTTTATCCAGAATTGCCATGGACATGAAGCTGCAGCAGCAGTTGTGCGGACAGGCCCCTTATTACGTGCTCGGACCGCTGCCCACCGATATTGCCGCCGGCCACGACCATATTGCCGGGGCCGTGGGCGGCGCCATTGCCGCTGCAGCAGGCGCGGATTTTCTCTGCTACGTGACCCCGGCCGAGCATCTGACCCTGCCCGGTGTGGATGAAGTGCGCGAGGGTGTTATTGCCTCAAAAATCGCCGCTCATATCGGGGACCTGGAAAAGGGCGTGGCCGGTGCATGGGACCGGGACCGGGAAATGACCGCAGCGCGAAGAAGCTTTGACTGGGCGGCGGTTTTCGCACATGCCATTGACCCGGAAAAAGCCCGCAACATGCGGGCCCAAAGCGAGGACCACGACAAGGACGTCTGCACCATGTGCGGTGACTTCTGTGCCCTTAAAACCTATGGACGGGCCATGGAAAAAATCAAATAACAGTGCAACCCTTAAAGCAAAGGAGTCTGTGATGGCCGAGTTTCATTATCAGCCCATGTTTCCCCTGGGAGCCGATGACACGCAGTACCGAAAACTCAGTGATGCAGGTGTTTGCATGGCCGAATTTGAAGGCCGGCCCGTGCTCAAGGTGTCTGCTGAAGCCCTTTCCGAGCTTGCAAGAACTGCTTTCACAGACGTGGCCCATCTTTACCGAACCCGGCATTTGCAGCAGCTTGCAGATATTTTAAATGATCCGGAAAGCTCGGACAATGACCGGTTCGTGGCTCTGGAAATGCTGAAAAATGCCGTAATTTCGGCAGAATTTGTCTTTCCCATGTGTCAGGACACGGGCACGGCGGTGATCATCGGCAAAAAGGGCGAGCAGGTCCGGACCGGCGCAGATGACGAAAAAGCCCTTTCCAAGGGCGTATTTGAGGCCTACACCCAAAACAACCTGCGTTATTCCCAAAACGCACCCCTGGATTTGTACACGGAAAAAAACACCGGATGCAACCTGCCGGCCCAGATCGAGCTCTACGCCACCCAGGGCGATGCCTACAATTTTCTCATGATCGCAAAGGGCGGAGGATCGGCCAACAAGACCTACCTGTTTCAGGAAACCAAGGCCGTATTAAACGAAAAGGCCCTGGTCGCGTTTTTAACCGAAAAAATGAAATCTTTGGGCACTGCGGCCTGCCCGCCCTATCACCTGGGTGTTGTCGTCGGCGGCACTTCGGCCGAGGCCAATCTCAAGACTGTAAAACTGGCCACTGCCGGGTATCTCGACACTTTGCCCGTTTCAGGCAATGAATACGGCCACGCCTTTCGCGATCCGGACATGGAAGCAAAGCTTCTGGCTGCATCCCAACAGCTGGGTCTGGGCGCCCAGTTCGGGGGAAAATATTTCTGCCATGACGTGCGCGTCATCCGCCTGCCCAGACACGGGGCATCGTGTCCCATCGGCATCGGGGTAAGCTGCAGCGCAGACCGCAATATCAGGGGCAAAATCACAAAAGACGGTATCTTTGTGGAACAGCTCGACACCAACCCGGCCCGGTTTCTGCCGGATGCTCCGGCTGTGGAGACCCCGGCGGTGAAAGTTGATTTAAACCGGCCCATGGACGAAATCCGCAGGGAGCTTTCCGGGTATCCGGTCACCACCCGCCTGCTGCTTTCCGGCGATATCGTGGTGGCCAGAGACATCGCCCATGCCCGGATCAATGAACAGCTGGAAAAAACCGGGCAGCTCCCGGATTACATCAAAGATCACATCATCTATTATGCAGGCCCGGCCAAAACCCCGGAAGGCTATGCATCCGGGGCTTTCGGCCCCACCACGGCCGCGCGCATGGATCCTTACGTGCCTTTATTTCAAAAACACGGCGGCGCATTTGTCACCCTGGCCAAGGGCAACCGCTCAGCCATTGTCAAAGATGCGTGCAAGGATTTCGGCGGGTTTTACCTGGGCTCCATCGGCGGGCCCGCGGCCAGACTGGGCAGGGACTGCATCACAAAAGTGGAGGTGATCGATTTTGCCGAGCTTGGCATGGAGGCGGTTTACAAGATACGAGTGCGGGATTTTCCGGCGTTTATTATCATTGACGACAAGGGCAATGATTTTTTCGAACAGCTCCTTGGTTAATATTTGTAAGGGTTAAAATGGAAAAACTCCAAAACGTCGCCAGTCAGGCGGTCATGTTTCTAAAAAACGATATCTGGAATGATCCGCCCGAAGCCGGGCGGCTTCACCAGGCATTTCTGTATGTGATGCGTGTGGTGCTGATCACGGCCAACAGCTTCCGAAGCCAACTGCTGCTGCTTCGCGCATCGGCACTGGCCTACAGCACCCTGCTGGCGGTGGTGCCGGTGCTGGCCGTGGGCTTTTCCATGCTAAAGGGCCTGGGGTTTCATACCCAGATCGAACACGTGCTGGTCAATTATCTGACCGCGGAGCAGGAGGAGCTGACCAGCCGGATTGTGGAATATATTTCCAACACTGATTTCAAGGCCCTGGGCGCTTTGGGAACCGCCGTGCTCATCTATGCCGTGATCATGATGCTCAGTCATGTGGAGGGCGCGTTTAACAGCATCTGGGGGGTCACCCGCAACCGTCCGATAGTCCGGAAAATTTCCGACTACATCAGTGTATTGCTCCTGGGCCCGTTGCTGATGGTGGTTTCAACTGCGGTGTTCACATCGTTTTCGTCTCACACCATGGTCCAGACCTTGTCCAGCTACCCGGTGTTCCGGGATTTTTTTGCCCTGTTTGGCATGGTGCTCCCGTACATGGGTCTTTGGATCGCCTTTACGGCCATGTATATGCTTATGCCAAACACCCGCGTGCGCTTTCTGCCGGCACTCATCGCCGGGGTGATATGCGGAAGCGTATGGGCGCTGGCATTTGAAGTCTATACAACCTTCAATGTCGGCATGGCCCGATACAACAAAATATACGGCACCTTTGCCGCCCTGCCCATTTTCATCATCTGGATTTATATCAGCTGGATCATCGTGCTGCTGGGGGCCAGGATTTCCAATGCCATTCAGCACATTAAAACCTATCAGCAGGAATTCCGTGGCGCCGGCGCAAGTTTCGGCCAGCGTCAGCACATGGCCCTATACATCATGCACGAAATCGCCCGGCACTTTCTTGCCGGAAACCCGCCGCCGACAGCCGATCAGCTCTCCCGGCACCTTGCCATACCCACCCGGCTGGTGCATGAAATCGGTGAAATACTCTGCGGCCAGGGTCTGTTGCGGGAAATCGAAGGCGACGGTCAGATCTGGCAGCCGGCAATGGATCTTTCCCGGATCCGGGTGGCGGATGTGCTCAACGCGATTTGCGATCACGGAAAAAGTCCCTGGCAGATTCCCGAACCCGCCAGGGATCCGCAGCTCGAGGACCTGATTCGGAATTGCCGGCCTGAGGGCGAACAATTTCCGCAACAGATCTCCCTGTCCCGGCTTCTGTCCGGGGACCGGGAAAACCCGGCCCCTTAGGCGGCCGGAAAAAATCTAGTCCACTCGTTCAAAGGCTTTGGCCTTGGCCTTGCATATGGGGCAGGTGTCCGGGGGCTGATTGGCAACGGTGTTGCCGCAAAGGGAACAGACATAATAGCATTCCACGTCCTCGCCCTGGCCCAGTTCATCCAGGGCTTTGCGGTAAAGCCCGGCATGGATCTGCTCGACTTCGTTTGCCCAGGTAAAGCTCTGGTCAGCCGCCTTTTCGCCTTCTTCCCGGGCATCTTTGATCATGTCCGGGTACATGGATTTAAATTCATAGGTCTCGCCTTCGATGGCTTCTTTGAGATTTTCCGCTGTACTGCCGATGCCGTTCATGGCCCGCAGGTGGGCGTGCGCATGCACGGTTTCAGCTGCGGCAGCGGCCCGAAAAACTCTTGCCGCAGCCGGATAGCCCTCTTTGTCCGCCTGCCTGGCAAAAGCCAGATACTTGCGGTTGGCCTGGGATTCCCCGGCAAATGCGTCCTTTAAATGCTGCATGGTCTTTCCCATTTGTTCCTCCTTGGATTTATGTGTTTATGGTTGCAGTTCGTTAACGTATGCATCCCGCATCACTTTTCAAGTTTTGTCAAAACTTTTTCAATTTTTGTGCCACAATGCAGGGCCCAATATTTCAGGCTTTTTTGGGCAAACTTTTCCCTTCCTGTCTCAATGAGACACTGCCCGCCGTGATACACGCGGTCACCGGCTGAGACAAAGAATCGTCGCCATGGTATCAACTTGTATTGATGCCCGGGCCGGGCCTGTGTTATGTAAAAGCCAAAAAGACAGAACAGGTCGTCACAGATTAAAGGAAGGCGGATGAAAACTGCAAAACAACGCATTGAGCCCTTAATAAAGGTGGATTTACTGGTTTCGGCCGGCAAGCGCCCATCCGGCACCGAAGTCATGGACCCGGAGCCGGTGGGATTTATTTTCGGTATTGGCAAGGCGGGCCTGACGCCCCTGGAACGGAAAATCGAAGGCCGGTACGCAAATGAGCAGCTGAGCATGGAAATCAGCAAATCCGCCATACCCGATTTTTTCGGGCATATTTTCCCATTTCCCCTGCGCTTGAAAATTGCCCTGGACCCGTTTTATCTGAATCTGAAAATCGTATCTGTAGCCCCGGCCGATGCCCGGGAGGTGGTGCGGGCCATGGCGGAAATCACTGCCTGCAGCGGATGTGACTGCGGATGCGGAGGCCATTTTTAAAAGGGCCTGTTCTGAGGGCACGGTGTGGGCATTGGCCTTGTTATTGAGACAAAAGCTTGTCCATGGTTTGATCCTTTTGGCGCCACAACTGATCCAGCCATTGATAAAACCGGTCCCGGCCCTGCTGGTCCTCAAAATACCGGCCGTGCTTTAAACCCTCATCAATGGCCCGCAGCCGGACATCCACCCGCACCCGCCGGGTCCGGCCGCAGAAAAAGTCCCACAAACCGGGCACACCATCGGGATATGCGATGGTGATATCCACCAAATCCCGTAGCTGATCGCCCATGGCGTAAAGAATCATGGCGACCCCGCCGGCTCTTGGCCGGAGCAGGTGCCGGTAGGGCGAGCCCTGTTTTTTCTGTTTTTCCCGGGTAAACCGGGTGCCTTCCACAAAATTCATCACCGCCACCGGGGTGTGGCGGAATTTTTCACAGGATTTGCGGGTGGTCTCCAGATCCTGTCCCTTCAAATGGGGGTATTTTTCCACCACATGCCTTGGGTAGCGCTTCATCACCGGAAAATCCAGCCCCAAAAAACACTGCCCCATAAGCGGCAGCCAGAGCAACTCCTTTTTAACGAAAAACTTATATGGCGGGACCCGGCCAGCCAGCACGCGGATTAACACCAGGATGTCCACCCAGCTCTGGTGATTGGAGACAATCAGGCACCAGCGATCCATGTGCAGTTGCGTTTCACCCCTCATATCATAGACCACCCGGCCCAAAAATCTGTGGGTCCAGACCGAACAGGCCACCCACATGCGGCTGGCAATCCGGTCCAGGATCCCGGTTGCGCGCTTTCGCACTGTTTTCACGGGAACCAGCAGCTTTACCGCAGCCACCAGGAAAAAAAACAGACACAGCACAACGGTAAAGCCCACGTAAATCCCCAGGGTGAGCACCCCCCGCAACACCGATGGAAAAACAAACCGCATCAGACACAACCTTTCCGACAATCGTTTATTGTCCGGACTGAACATACCGGCCAGAAAATGAACATTGATCTGATTTCTCATTTTTTTGAATATCAAAATCCAAAATAATTTCAAAAATTTATGTTATATGCTCGGGTCAAGACAAACATCTTCCGGTTCAACGAAATTGACAAAATATTAAAATTGTAGTAAATACTATTATTTATCAGACTGCTGAAAGCATACATATAACGCTATATCAAAAACTTATTCATGAAGCAGAAATAATCTATTTGATTTTTTTCAAATTGCCAATAACCTTTTTAAAGTAGCTTCAATCATCGCAGAGCTGTTTGAATTTCCGCTTTTTCAGGCAGATATGGAATCAGTGTTGTTATCAAGATCATTCAAAAAAGAGGACAATAACCATGGCGAACGACTCATCAAAAGGGCAGAAGCGCCTTGTGGTGGAGAATGCCTACAAAATTTTCGGAGGCGACCCCGGCCCTGCCTTTGAGCTTTTGAAGCAGGGCAAGTCCAAGGATGAAATCTACAAGGAAACCGGCCTGACCATCGGCGTTCAGGACGCCAATTTTTCTGTATATGCCGGGGAAGTATTTGTGATCATGGGTCTTTCCGGATCTGGCAAATCAACGCTGGTGCGACTGCTAAACCGGCTGATCGAGCCCACATCCGGAAAGATCCTCGTCGAAGACCAGGACATCACCCAAATGGATGTCAAGCAGCTGACGGAAATGCGAAGAAAATACATGAGCATGGTCTTTCAGTCCTTTGCCCTGATGCCCCATTTGACAGTTCATGAAAACGCCGCATTCGGTCTGGAGATCATGGGCATTCCCCTGCAGAAGCGAAAGGAAAGGGCAATGAGCGCCCTTGAACAGGTGGGCCTTGACCATGTGGCTGGCAGCTATCCCAAATCCCTTTCCGGCGGCATGCAGCAGCGCGTTGGCCTGGCCCGGGGCCTGGCCGTTGACCCCGATATCATGCTCATGGACGAGGCATTTTCCGCCCTTGACCCCCTGATCCGAACCGAGATGCAGGACGAACTGCTCAAACTCCAGGAAGGAAGCGACCGGACGGTTATTTTTATTTCCCATGACCTGGACGAGGCCATGCGCATCGGTGACCGCATCGCCATCATGGAAAGCGGCCGGATCGTACAGATCGGCGCCCCGGAAGAAATCATGAGAAACCCCGCAGACGACTATGTAAAGGCCTTTTTCCGCGGGGTGGATCCCACCAATGTCTATACCGCCGGAGATATCGCCACAAACACCCAGGTTACCTTCCCCCTGCACAAGGCCGGACTTCGGGCGGTGCGCCAGCGGCTCAATGAATATGATCGGGAATATGCCTATGTGCTGCGCAAGGACCGCACCTATGTGGGTGTGGTATCCCTGAATAAAATCCAGGAGGCCCTGGAGGATGAAACCATCAATTCCCAGGACATCACCCCGGCCTACCTTGAAGGCATCGCGCCGGTGCAGCAGGATGCAACCCTTCAGGAGGTGCTGCCGAAACTGACCGAATATGAATGCCCGGTTCCCATCGTGGATTCCAATAACAAGTACAAGGGCACCATCTCCAGGCATCTGTTTTTGCGGACACTGAGCCGGGAAACCAACTTTGACGACCAATACGCATAGGAGGCACCATGTTTGATATATTCCGATACACCATCCCTCTGGATGACTGGATCGCATACGGGGTTGACTGGCTGGTGGGCAATTTCCGGCCGCAGTTTCAGGCCATCAAGATGCCCATTCAATGGATGCTAAACGGCATCAATGATCTTTTGCTGTGGCTGCCGCCGGAAATCGTACTGGTGCTGTTTCTGATCGGCGGCTGGAAGGCTGCGGGCTGGAAGGTGGGGATTTTCAGTTTTATTTCCATGGGATTTATCGGCATGATCGGGTTGTGGGGCGAGACCATGACCACCCTGGCCATGGTGATCTCCGCTGTGGTGGTCTGTGTGTTAATCGGGGTCCCCTTAGGCATTTTGTCATCGAGAAGCGATCGGTTTGCCAGTTCTCTGAGACCGATTTTAGACGCCATGCAGACCACCCCGGCATTTGTCTACCTGGTGCCCGTGGTTATGCTGTTTTCCATCGGTACGGTGGCCGGTGTGATTGCCACCATCATCTTTTCCATGCCCCCGATTATCCGCCTGACCAACCTGGGCATCCGCCAGGTGCACCCGGAGTTAATCGAGGCCACTTACTCCTTTGGGGCCACCCGGAGCCAGGTTTTGTGGAAGGTGCAGATTCCCCTGGCCCTGACCACCATCATGGCCGGGTTAAACCAGACCATCATGCTGTCCTTGTCCATGGTGGTCATTGCCTCACTGATCGGCGCCGGCGGCCTGGGCGTGCCCGTGTTTGAGGGCTTAAACAGCCTTCAGGTGGGCCTGGCCGGCATCGGCGGCCTTGGCATTGTTTTGATGGCCATGGTGCTTGACCGCATCACCCAGGCGCTGGGACAAACCAAATATGATGAATAGCGCTTTGCCGGGTGCGGACCCCATACCCGGTGAACAAAACCTGTAACCATTGACAGGACAACACAAAAAAAGGAGGATTCTCATGAAACTGGCAAAAAGAATCGGTCTTGCAGGGCTTGTGATAGCCGTATGCATGATGGCCTTTTCCGGCACAACCATGGCAGAGGACCTGCCCGGCAAGGGCAAAACCATTGAACCGGCCGCGGCCACATGGACCACGGGTTTTTTCCTGGAAGCGCTTTATTCCAGGGCCTGTGAAGAACTGGGTTATGAAGTCGAAGACGCAAAAAAACTCGGCGGCCCGATTTTTTACCGATCCCTTGCCAATGGCGAGGTGGATTTCTGGGCCAATGGATGGTTTCCCCTGCACACGGAATTTCTTCCCAGAAACTGGGACAAAAAGATCGTGATGGCCGGCACGGTGGTCAAGGCCGGCGCTGTCCAGGGCTATCTGGTGTCCAAAAAACATGTGGAAAAATACAACATCAAGTCCCTGGATGATTTCCGCCGCGAAGAGGTCAAGGAGGCTTTTGACGCAAACGGCGACGGCAAGGCCGATCTCGTGGCCTGCCCCCCGGGCTGGGGATGCGAGAAAACCATTGCCCATCACATGGACGTCTATGACCTCCATGATGACATCAACCTGATCAAGGCCGGCTACAGCGCCAGCATGGCAGACGCACTGGCCCGTTACAACGACGGCCAGCCGGTGTTTTTCTACACCTGGACCCCCAACTGGACGGTCTACAAGTTCAAGCCGGGCGAGGATGTCATGTGGATCAACGTGCCGGAAATCATTCCCAAGGAAGGCCAGAAGGGCTTAGAAGACGCCATGATCGCCAAGGGCCTGACCGGCACGGTCACAGATCCCTGCAAAATGGGCTTTGTGGCAAATGATATCCGCGTGGTGGCAAACAAGGATTTCCTTGAGGAAAATCCGGCTGTGAAAACCATGTTTGCCCTGATGTCCGTGCCCTTCCCCGACATTGCCGCCCAGAACAACCGCATGTTTGAGGGCGAAGACAAGCAGGAAGACGTGGAAAGACACGTGGATGAATGGATTGAGAAAAACCAGGACAAGTGGAACGCCTGGCTGGCAGCAGCCAAGGCCGCGGCAAAATAACCCGCGCGCTTCAAACCCGGTCAGACCGGCCTGAAAATCATCTTGTGACCGGCCGGCCGGCATCCAATAATTGTTGACCTGTAAAATCTCCCGGGGTAAAAAGTAGTTATTCGTTTGCCCCGGGAGATTCACATGAAAAAGTGAAAAAACAACAGCTTGAAAACATTTTGATTCAAACCGTTTTTCCGCAAAAACGGGAAAACAAAAAACAACGGCAAATCAGAAACACAAACGAAAGGAGCAACAAATGCGCAAATCAAAAAGGAACCTGTTTTTAGCAGGGCTGCTGGTATTATTACTGGCATTCCCCGCCGGCGCCATGGCCATCGAATTAGGCCCCCTGGACGTAGGCGGCGCCATCCGGGCCAATTATGTGATTGGTGATTATGATGGCTACGAGAGGGACCCTTCGGCCCCATCTGCTTTCGAGGATGACGGCGGCAATGTCACCCTTGATACATTTCGTATCAACCTGGATTATGAACAAGACCAATGGGTCGGGAAAGCCGAATACCGGTTTTATGACGGTTATCACTTTTTGCATACAGGCTGGATGGGCTATAATTTTGATGAAAAAAGCCAGCTCCAGGTGGGTGTCAACCGGGTTCCCTTCGGCCCCGGCCCCTATGGCGTTTCCCAGAGCTGGCTGTTTGACCAGCACTATTACGTGGGTCTGTCCGACGACATGGACCTGGGTGCCAAATACGTTACATCCTTTGGCAAGCTGAAAATGGATTTTGCCTATTACCTGATGGATGAGGGATCTTATTTTGGCGAAACAGACAATGCCACCAGGTACTCCTATGACGCTGTAAAAGATGACGACGACAACGGATATGAAGAAGAGCACCAGTTCAATATCCGGGCCGTTTACCCGGTTAAAATGGGTAGCATAGACACGAACCTGGGGACCTCCCTGCAGTACGGGCAACTGGATGCCGGCGGGGGAGACCGGGATGACGGTGATCACTGGGCCGGATCCATCCACGCGGTCAACAAGTTCAACAACTGGAACCTGACCGCACAGCTCACCTACTACGACTATGACGTAGAAAATGCTGATGGCTCCAGCGCCGATGCAGTCAACTTTGGCGCGTATGACTATTATACATTAGTGGCCGCAGAAGCATGGGTTCCGGCTGTTTCTTTGAGTTACTACCTGGAGACCCCACAGATTAATTTTCTCGACTATGTCATTCCTTATGTTGAGTACAGCTCCATTATTAAAGATGAAAGCTCATTTAACGACAGTGAAATGTGGGTACTTGGTGCAGCATGGGCCCGCGGCGGATGGTATATCTACACGGATCTGGCCTATTCCAACGGCAATGATTTTGTTGGATATGAAAGTGCTGAGACCTACGAGGACCGCTTCGCAGCCAACCCTGACGACGAATGGGAATACCGCTTTAACATCAACTTTGGCTATTATTTCTAAGCCAATGGGTTAAAAACTAAATTGTATTAAAAAAGCAGGACCTGAGAAAAGGCCCGGGTTTCGGGGAACCGAAATCCGGGTTTTGTTTTTTTGTAGGCCCGCGCCCATCGCGTGCGACCCGGCGCTTGTGCCGCCCCCTGGCAGTCGCGCACTCGCGCCGGGCAGTTCTAAGGCTTGGCTCCGCTGCGGCCGAAGTAATGGGGAAGCCGAAAATTTCATCTGCAGGGTATGCATAAAAAGGGTTTTTCGCAAAACAGGCCAAATGATCCATGGCGGCAGGTCCACGGGTCGGGCGGGGGATGGTTTGTGAATTGCATTGAGCGCGCAAGCGGTCAGCAAGGCACAAACCATCCCCCACCCGGCCCCGTGCGAAAACCGGGGCAAATCCAAAACCCGGTAAAAATGCGAAAACCTGGAGCCAACAAAAGCGGCCGGTCAAGCAGGTAATAAATCCGCTCTAATCCTTGAAAACCAGCTTTCCGCCGATTAACCCGGCCACCACTGCCGCAGCCAGCATAATCAAATTCAAAAACACAAACCCGGCCTGACGGGCTGCCCCGCCGGACAAAATCTCCGGGTTGACAACATACCAGATCACCACCAGCAGACAGGTGATGGTCACAATCAACGCGGTGATGATCTTGAAGATAAAAATCGGGGTCCAGGAACCGCCGTATTTGCTCTGCCAGGCGTTATAACCGGTATAGAGAACTGCCGGCATGGCGATCAAGACCACCACGGAGTTGTAAAACGCTGCCGTGGCAAACCCCTGGCCTGTGCACCAGAGGGCAAGGAGGACAAAAAGGACAGAGACCGGCAGCACCCCGTTGGGGATATGCACGGACACCGGATGGGCATGATGCCGAATCATCTGGGCATTGACAAACCCGATCCAGCCCTTTTTTGCCGAAGCCTTTTGCCCGGATGCGCTTTGTCCTGTTTGGGACTTTTGCTTTGAACCCGGGCTTTGGGCTTTTGCCTTCTCAGCCATGGCCTTTTCCCGCTCAAGCTGTTTTTGGCTTTTTTTGGCCTGGATCTCTTTGGCTTCCGCATCGCTGACTTCAACGAACTTGCTTTTATCCGCCCCGCATACCGGACAGGTCTCCGGCGGCTGATCCCCCTCATGAATGTAGTTGCAGACCGTGCACCGCCATTTTTTCATTTTGGACTTTCTCCTTTTTTTAAAATAATAATAGGTTTGCAAACTCTTTTTACATCGCTTGGCTTGATGTTTTTCAGGAAGAAAGCCCTTCGGCCGGGCAAAGTTTTTTCGCTCCTGACCGTTTACGGATTTGTCTTTTGGCCAGGCTTAAAATTTACAAACCAGGCAGGACTCAACTTGTTTGGATTTTTTTCCGTAAACGCTCAATGTCGCTTCAAAAACTTCCCCCGGCCTTGGGCTTTCTTGGAAGTGTTTCCCCAGGGCCGAACAGTGAGTCTCCACCCGCATAGCGGGTGGCCTCAGGTAGCCCCCTAAAAGGGGGCTTGAATTGGGGAAGCCCTTTGGGTTTATTGGTTACTCAAAATCAAGCTCCAACTGCTGCTTCTCGTGCTTGTCCTGGTCTCGGATGTATTTGCGAATTGTATCCTCATTGCGTATTCCGGTGAAGTCGGCCACTCATTCCGGACGATTCCGGCCACCTGTTCCGGAGGAAGTCGGCCGCCTGTTCCGATTGATTCCGGCCACCTGTTCCGATTCATGTCGGCCACTTTTTCGGAGCAAAGCGACGCTGTTTTCTTCCTCACAAATTCCCGGGATTAAGTCAACGTTGTTTTCTTCTTTCTCATCGAACCTCCTTTCAAATCGATTTTGTAAGCATTGTGGACCATACGATCGAGTATGGCATCTGCCATTGTGGGATCTCCAATGATTTCATGCCAGTGCGACACCGGCAACTGGCTGGTAATCACGGTGGACTGCAACTCGTAGCGATCTTCTATGATCTCGAGAAAATCTCTTTGCTGCTCCTTGTTTAATTTCGACAACCCCCAGTCATCGAGCACCAACAGGTTTGTTTTGGCCAATCCGGACAGCAGCTTGCTATAGCGGCCGTCTCCTTTTGCCAGGCCCAGATCGGCAAAGAGTTTGGGCAAACGCAGATACAAGGCGCTGTAGCCTTCCCGGCAGGCCTTCTGAGCAAGTGCACATGCCAAATACGTCTTGCCCACCCCTGTCGGGCCCGTTATAAAAATATTGTGGTGAGCCTTAATCCACTGACAGGATGCAAGCGAGAGGATCAGCTCTTTATCCAGCCCCCGGGGATGATTAAAATCAATGTCCTCAATGCTGGCGGCAAGGCGCAGCCTGGCTTTTCGCAGCCGGGTCTTGAGGCGACGATCTTCGCGCTCGGTTTTCTCCCGCTCCACGATCAGGCCAAATCGCTCTTCAAAAGACAGCTTTTCGATGTCTGCCATCTGGAGCTGTTCTTCGAAGGCCTTGCGCATGCCGTAAAATTTCATTATCTCAAGCTTTTCCATGATCGGGTGAGTAAGCATTATATGTTCCCTCTTTTTTATCTGTTCAAAATGTTGTCCATGCTCTATGGTATAAACGCCTCTGCCGGAGGATAGGGCAACGCTGGGGAGCGACCCGAGCGCCGGCGGGGGCGGCCG
>JAIPES010000043.1 GCA_021737045.1 Desulfobacteraceae bacterium
CCGGCGGATAAAATAAGCCGTTTGTCCAGGTAATCGGCCTTGCCGAGAAGGAAATAAGAGGGGTTGTCATATTCTCCTTTTTTTGGCGTCGAAGTTGAAGAAAGATCGTAATGGATCCAGTCAACACCCGCAGTCAGGCGATAATTTTTCGGGCTCCAGGTCATTTGGGCCTGCGCGCCCTCAGGTTCAGTGGTTGATTTGTAATCAAGCGCGCTTGTGCCGGTGGTGACAACGTAATTGGTATTTTCGTCCTCTGAGGTAAAATATCTGGCCTTCCATGAAAACAGCTTGTCCCGGGTCGCTCCTTCGTAGATGAAATCGTACGACTCCAGGCTTTTGTCCATATAATCGTCCGGATCTTTATAATAGCCCGGCGCCAGTGTTCCGCCATCACCGATGTGGCTGGCGTCATAGTACTGATAGATGAATCCGATTCTGTGATCGGGCAGAAATTCATAGCCCAGGTTCAGACTGAGCTTGTTTTGTTCATCAATACCGGTATTTTCATATTTTTCACCTCCGCCTGTGTCATAGTCATCCACGCTGCTTTGCGAAAAAGAGCCCGAAAAATCAAACCCCTTTGTTTTTCCTGAAAATCCGATGCTGCTTTCCTGATAGTCAAAACTGCCCAGTTTTCCCTCTACAAAAGCCGAGGGTTTTTCCTTTCCCCGTTTTGTAATGACATTGATCAGCCCGCCCATGGCCGCCGCCCCATACTGAACAGAGGCCGGGCCATGGATGATTTCCACACGCTCGATATTTTCGGTCATGATTTTGGCCGTATTCCCCGTGCCTGTTCTTCGGCCGTCGACAAGAAGGAGAACCCTGCCGGCCAGATCAATACCATGAACATCTGTTCGCGCTCCCTGAACGCCAACCCCGGAAAGCGCACCGGGGTATTTGATAATCCGGCCGACATTTTCTTCCGCCAAAAGCTCGCCAAGATCCCGGGCGGGAGAGAGCCGGATTTCTTCTTCGGTAATGACCGTTATATTCTTGGTGATTTCTTTTTTCATTTCCTTGACCCTGCCGGCAGTGACCACCATATCCTCCATCTTTTGTAGCTGCTCATCACCGGATTCCTGAGCAAAAGCGGGCAATCCGGGTGAAAACATCAGGATCAGGATCAGCCATAACAATTTGTCGCAGATTTTTTCCTTAATCTTCATATTTCTCCTCCAGATTTGTTTTTTGGTTGGCGGCATTGCCGATTTCCGTGTTTCTTTTTCCAAATTCATTCTGTTTCTCCTTCTTTCTGGGTTTCTGACTGTCCGGCTGCCGGTGTGGTTTTCTTCCATTTATCCGCAAAGCCCATGGCCAGTGCCTGGCAGGCCAGAGCCAAAAAGTCGGCATTGCCGTGCTCCCGGTGCAGGTGGGCCAGGGTTTTCCTGTATTCGGCTATCCGGGTGTAGTCCCCGGATACGGCGCAGGCCACCTGGGCGGCGTAGGCGCCCATGACCTCGCCCCAACAGGTTGCCGGCAGAATGCCCCAGGCGAATTTGTCCTTTAAATGGACCATGGCGGCAACAGCCGCCACTGTAATGGGGTCGCGTTCGATCACGGTGAAATTGCCGCGCAAAAGATCCGCCTGCCCGCTTGTCAGGTGTCGGCAGATCCCTTCCTTCAGGGTTTGCCGGGTGACCCCGAAGCGTTCCAGATGAATTTTGACAGAGCGCTGTCCCTCGGGTGTCAGGCTGTTCTGCAAGGCAAGGGTTTTCTTTGTGGCCTTTAACACCGCCCGGCCGATGAGCTTTCCCAGGGCGGCATGCTTGCCAGCGCTGGTAAGGGACGGGGCCCCGGTTTCGCAGGCGGCCACGCCGATTTGATCCGTGCCGGTGCCCGTGGCCGGGCCGTCGGAGTAGCGCGAGTTCACGCAAAGTTCCTGCAGGGCCGCGGTTTTGGCTTCAGTGGCCGTGACCAGGGTCCGGGTGAGCGCTCCCGGGGTGAGGGGTTTATTGATAAAGAGCATGGTGTTGATGGTGCCAGGGCCTTTTGGGTCTGCCGCCTTGTTGATTTTTTCAAATCCTTCGCCGGTTTCGTAAACCGAGGCCGGGTCCCCGGCCCGGCCGGCATTGCTCTCCACCCCGCCGGTGCATACCGCCAAAACGGTCAGCTCCCGAAACGATTCGGTTTGAAAAACGGCATTGTGCATGTTGGCGGCGGTGCCAAGCACAGCGCACTCTTCTGCCGGAAGATCCCAGGGATCGCAGATCATCCGGCGATAGCGCTCCGCATCCCGCCAGACCTCGGGGGCCAGCCGATGCATGTGCCCGGCCGGCTCGCAGCTCTGGTGGTTTAAGAGAAAGCCCAGGTCGTCCCGGAGTCCGCCGGCTGCCCGGCAGGAGGACAGCACCTGGTGAGGGCGTAAAAACCGGGCATAGATTATTTTATCATTGCGGTGGATCTCCACCCCGTCATAGTAGGTGCCGATGTGCATGGCTCAGTCCTTTGCCTTGTTTACGGTTTTTAGTGCCAGCAGAAAGCAAAACAACCCCACGCCGGCCAGCACGGCATAGGCCCGCCAGTCCGGCACCCGGCCGAAGGCCACGGCCCGGATGGACTCGGATGCGTGGGTTAGGGGCAGGAAGAACAGGATATTCTCCGCCCAGTCCGGCAGCCGCTCCACCGGGAAGAAAGTGCCGCCCAGAAAGGCCATGGGCGTGATGACGAAACTGGTCAAAAGACTCTGGTCCGCATGGGAGCGGACCAGCATGGCAAGGGCCACGGCAAGCGAGGCAAATACAAAACTGTTTAAGAGCGCGGCCACCCAGAGAAGCGGCCCATAGTCGAGATTCACGCCAAAGGCCAGGCCCAAAAGCAGGATAACAACGATGGCAATGAGCGCCCGTGTCATGCCGGCCAGCACCTCGCCTGCCACATAGGCGGCGTTCCGGATGGGCGCGGCCTGGAATTCCTCGAATATGCCCCAGTAGAACCGGGCCACGTTGATGTCGGTGGCAATGGCAAAGCTCTGGATCATGCTGCTCATGGCCACCAGGCCGGGAATCAAAAATTCCGTGTACGTGAATCCGTCAAACTTGACCTCCCCGCCCATGGCATAAGAAAATGCCAGCAGGTACAGAAGCGGCGATACCGCCATGCTGGCCACCAGCCGCTTGAAGCGGCGCTTGACGATGATCATCTCTCTTAAATAAACTGCGATAAATCCCTGTATCATTTAACCTTCTTTCCGGTTTGCGCCAGGTAGGCATCCTCCAGGTTGACCCGGCGAAGCGTAAAGCCCGTGTCGCGGCCGGCCATGGCCTCTCTTGCCGCTTCACGGTCCGGGTAGTACCGGGTCTGCATGCCGCTGTCCGCCAATTGGTCCACGGCCCATCCGCCGAGCTCGGCAATGAGCCGGTCCGGGCGGTCCAGGGCCACGATCCGGCCTTCATCCAGAAAGGCCACCCGGTCGGCCAGAAATTCGGCTTCCTCGATGTAGTGGGTGGTCAGAAAAATCGTGGTTCCGTCCTGCTGGATTTTCTTGATCAGCCCCCATATGCGCCGCCGGATATCCGCGTCAAGGCCCACTGTGGGCTCGTCCAGAAAAAGGATGCGCGGATGGTGAAGAAGCGCCCGGGCGATCAGCACCCGGCGCTTGAGCCCGCCGGAGAGCTGCTTGACCAGGCTGTCGGCCCGCTCCAGGAGCTCCACGTAGTCCAGAAGTTCTAAAATGCGCTGTTTGCGCTTTGCACCGGCCATGGCGAACAGGCGGCCGTGGATGTCCAGGTTTTCGCGTACGGTAAGCTCCCCGTCCAGGTTGATCTGCTGGGGCACCAGGCCGCACTGGCGCTTGGCCGCCCGGGACCGGGTCCGGATGTCATACGAATTTAAAATCGCCGTACCCTCGCTGAGTTTGGTAAGCCCGGTCAGGATGCGGATGGTGGTTGTTTTCCCGGCCCCGTTGGGGCCCAGGTAGGCAAACAGCTCGCCTTGCCCCACCCGCAGGTCGATGCCGGCCAGGGCCCGGATTTTGCCGTAGGTTTTCTGCAGGTTTTCAATTTGTATCACTGTTTTTTCCTTATCCCGTCTGCACCGCTTTTTCTCTGACTGCCGCCACATTGTCCGCGATATCCATCAGGGGCTGGCGACGCACCCGATGGGGCAGGGCCAGCTCCGCCGCCGTCCGGATATCGCCGGATGCGACTTCGCTTCGTCCCTCATAGGCCGCAAGGGTCTTGGCTGCCTTGAGAATAATGATATCGCCCCGGTGGCCGTCCACACCCACGTCCAGGCAGTACTGGGCGATCTCGTAGAGCATGGGTTTTTCCACTGTTACCTGCGGATAGAGCCGGCTGGCCTTCTGGATGCGCTCTGCCAGATCTCTGGACTCGGCCTGCCACTGGCGGACAAATTTTTCCGGATCTTCGTCAAATGCGCCCCGGCGCTCCATCACGGCCACGCGTTCATCAGCCGAGTGAATGCCCTCGATATTGACGCACAGGCCGAAGCGATCCAGGAGCTGGGGCCGGAGCTCGCCTTCCTCCGGATTCATGGTCCCAACCAGGGTAAAACGCGCCGGGTGGGAAAAGGAGACACCCTCGCGCTCAATGGTGTTAACACCCATGGCAGCTGAATCCAGGAGCACATCCACCACGTGGTCATCCAGTAAGTTCACCTCGTCCACATAGAGAATGCCCCGGTGGGCGGCGGCCAGAAGGCCCGGCTCCACGCGCTTTTCCCCTTTTTTAAGCGCATGCTCCAGGTCCAGGGTGCCCACGACGCGGTCCTCGGTGGCGCCCACGGGCAGCTCCACCACCCGGACCCTGCGCTTCATCGTCCGGGGAATCTCCCCCTCGTTTTCCGCCGGCCGGCCCAGGCTGCGGGCAATTTCCAGGTACACATCGGTTTCTTCATCCGGATCGAGCTGAAAGTAGTCGTCTTCAAATACTTCGATTTCCGGCAGAATCGCCGCCAGGGCCCGCACGGCCGTGGATTTGGCCGTGCCTTTCTCACCGCGGATCAGAAT
Source organism: Desulfobacteraceae bacterium (assembly GCA_021737045.1). Classification (GTDB taxonomy): domain Bacteria; phylum Desulfobacterota; class Desulfobacteria; order Desulfobacterales; family Desulfosalsimonadaceae; genus Desulfosalsimonas. The sequence goes on from JAIPES010000043.1 coordinate 4,970, forward strand.
TCCGGAAAGGCCGGGATTGATGATATTTAAAATGAGCGCCAGTTTCATCTTCTCCTGGCCCACAATGGCGGTAAACGGGTAAACCGGGGTGGTTTTCATGGGTTCTGTCCTTTCACGATATCAATTAAGGTTTGCGCTTTTAAGTCGTCGATTTTGAAATACTGGGCGCCCAGGGCGGCGGCCAGCCGTCCGGCAAGCTCAAAAGTGACCAGGCCGGGGGCTTCCGTGTCCACGACAATATACCGGATCCGCTCATCGCCGCCCATGGCCCCGGCCAGGCGCAGGGCCTCGTCCACAGGTTTTTGATCCCCCATGGCCACGTTGCTTTTGCCGTCGGTGATCAGAATCACGATGGGCCGGGCCGAGGGGTCTTTGAGCAGGATGTTGCGCACCTGTTCAAAGGATTTGGCCAGCCCGGCCGAAAGCGGGGTACGACCGCCCACCGGCATCTCTTCGAGCAGTTTGGATGCCAGGTCCACCGAGGTGGAGGGCGGGAGGTTGACGGTGGCCTCGCCTCTTCTAAACGAGATCATGCCCACTTTGTCGCGTTTCTGGTAAGCATCCAGCAATAGCGACATGATCGCGCCCTTGGAGGCCGCCATGCGGCCCCGGGCGCCCATGGAGCCGCTTGCGTCCACCGCAAAGAGAAGGAAGTTGCCGATGCGTTTTTCACGGATTTTGCCGCGCACATCATCTTTGCTCAGGTTGACGCAGAGTCCGTTTGCCGGGCCGCGCTGTTTCTGATACGGGGCTGCGGCCCGCAGTGTGGCATCCAGTGCGATATCCCCATGCCGGGGTGTCAGACAGCTTTTGACATACCGGCCCTGCTTCTGGGAGACCCGGGTGCGGGAGCGTCGCCCGGAGCCGCGCCGGAAGACGCGATCCTTGGCCGCGGTGATGGGCTTGACGCGGAAGGTGTCCCCGACCTGGAACAACTGCTCGCCATTTTCGTCCTCCGGCCGGGGCGGTGCCTGCTCGGCCGGTTTTTCCGATTCATCCGCCGGTTCAGGCTCCTGGTCTTCTTCCGGGCTTTCGCCGGCCGCCTGTTCCGCTTCGCCTTCCGATTCAGGGGGTTCAGGCGCCTCGGACGGCTGCTGGTCCTCTTCCTCCTGCTCCGGTTCCTGCTGCTCTTCTTCCTGTTCTTTTTCTTCCGGCCGGGGCGGCGGCGGCTGGGCCTCGCGCCGGCGATGCATCAGCACCATGGGGGCGATTTCGCTGATATGCGCGGTTGTGACCTCGGGCGCTGCATTCAATGCGGCTAATGCCCGGGCGGTCTGCTCCATGATCAGGTCGGCGCGATGGCCGGCCACGTTGCTTTCCGCGCATAGCTCTGTTATGAAGCTTCTCAGGTGCCGGGGCATGCGAACGAGCGGCAGGCGCTCACGGCCGGTCTGGATCTGCAGGGCCACCCGTTGGTTGGCTTTTTTCCAATTTTGAATGAATGCGCTCGGATCCGCATCAAATGCCTGATGCCGTTCCATGAGCGCCACCCGCGTCTCGGCATCTGCCGCGCCGGCGGTTTCCACGCACAGGCCGAAACGATCCAGGAGCTGGGGGCGGAGTTCGCCCTCCTCGGGATTCATGGTGCCCACCAGAATGAAGCGGGCCGGATGGGAAAAGGAGATGCCCTCGCGCTCGATGATGTTTTCCCCGGATGCAGCGGCATCCAGGATAATGTCCACGATATGGTCGTCCAGGAGGTTGACCTCGTCCACGTAAAGGATGCCGCGGTTGGCCGCAGCCAGGAGACCGGGCTGCAGCGCGCGCCGGCCCTCCTGAATGGCAAGCGTAAAGTCGACCCCCCCGGATACCCTGTCTTCGGTGGCATTTAGCGGAAGGGTGACGACCCTTGCCTGCCGCCTGTCGCGGGGAAGCGGGGATACGGCGCGGCGGCAGTTGTCGCAGGCCTCATCGGGATGGTCGGGATCGCAAGAGAAGGGGCAGCCTTCCACGATGTTGATCCTTGGCAAAAGTTCGGCCAGGGCGCGCGCGGCTGTTGATTTGGCGGTTCCTTTTTCACCGCGAACCAGGACGCCGCCGATTGCCGGGTTGACAGCGTTTAACAGCAGCGCCTGTTTGAGTTCCTCCTGGCCCACAATGGCGGAGAAGGGGTAGAGATTGCGGTACATTCATATCCTCTTATTCGGTCCATTCCTCGATCTCGCCTTCCATTTCCAGGTAGGCGTTCCGGAGTTCTTCCGTCATCTCCTCGTCCGCGGTCCACATACCGCGGGTGACGGCCTCCAGGAGCTTGTCCAGGATGTTTTGCAGGGCAAAGGGGTTGACCGATTTCATCCATTTCTGCATTTCCGGGTCCAGGGCATAGGCACGGGCGATTTTTTCATACATCCAGTCCTCCACCACTTCGGCCGTGGCATCCCAGCCCAGCACAACATCCATCATGTGGGAGATGTCGCCCGCGCCTTTGTATCCGTGCCGCTTCATGCCGGCCAGCCACTTGGGGTTGACCAGGCGGGTGCGAAGCACGTGTTTGGCTTCCTCAGAAGTGGTGCGCATTTTCACCCGTCGGGGGTCCGAGGAATCGCCCATAACGGAAAACGGCAGGCTCCCCCGCACGGTCTTGGCGGCCGCAATCAGGCCGCCGTAATAGTTGTAGTAGTCCGTGCACGACATCATGTCGTATTCCCTTGAATCCTCGTTTTTGACCGTCACATCCATGCGCGAGAGCTGCCTGCGAAAGGCGCCGGCCTTGTGCTGACCGTAGGTGCCTTTGCCGTAGGCATGGGCGGAGTAGCGGATGTAGTTGTTGCCGAGATCTTCCTGGGTCTCCCAGTTCTTGGATTCCACCAGCTCGGCAACCCCTGCGCCGTAAGTGCCCGGGGGGCAGCCGAATACCCGGAAAGTGGCTTCCCGAAAGGCGTCTTCCTCGTTCATTCCTTCTTTTTTGTATGCCTCCAGGTCCTTGAAGACGTTTCTTCTGAGGAAATTGGTCTCAGGCGGTTCCTTGAGCGATGCCACCATGCGGGCCGCCTCGTCGATGCGCTCCACCAGATTGGGAAAAGCGTCCCTGAAAAATCCTGAAATGCGGGGGACCACGTCCAGGCGGGGGCGGCCCAGTTCTTTGGCGGGGATCACCTCAAGGCCGGTGACATTGCCGGAGCCCCTGGCCCAGACGGGCTTTAAGCCCATCAGGTAATAGATTTCCGCGATGTCGTCGCCCCGGGTGCGCATGGTGGCGGTTCCGTATACCAGGATGCCGATCGAGTCCGGATAGTGGCCCGAGGCTTCGAGATAGCGCGCAAGCAGGGCATCCCCCATCTGCACCCCCACTTCCCAGGCTGCGGGGCTTGGGATCTTGTTGGGGTCCACCGAATAGAAGTTGCGGCCCGTGGGCAGGATGTCCGCCTGCCCGCGGCTCGGAGCGCCGGACGGTCCCGGCGGGACAAACCGGCCGTCAAAGCCGGCCAGGCTGTTATCCATCTCTTCTGTGGACCGCCGGATATTGGGTACCAGGGTATCGGCGATGTAGCAGAGAACCGCATCCGCTTCAGGTGAGGACCGGCCCAGATGTTTCGAGGCGATCCCGGCTGCGGCATCCGGCCGAAAGCCGGATTCTGAAAGCTCGCCCACCATTTCCAGGGCGGTTTCATGGGCCTGGCGGATGATATCCCCGCCGCTTTTGCCGCCGAAGCGCTCCGGCCGCCGGCCCCGGTTCTCCAGGAGATCATCGTAATCAAAGCCCATGGCGGTGACCACGGATTCGCGAAGCGACGGGGTGTCCCCGTTGGCAATACGGGTGAGCTGGACCACAAATTCATTCAGGCGTTCATTTTCGGGATGGGTTCCCATGATATGCAGGCCGTCGTTGATCATGGTATCCGAGAGCTCTTCAATATATTCGTGAAGGCGCTCCAGAAAACCGTCAAAATCGGAAAACGCGTCTTCTTTGGTGATTTCCAGATCCCTGTCCAGGTTTCCCGCTTCCACCGCCTCCCAGATCATGGGCCGCAGCACTTCCAGTTTGCCCGGATCTTCGGCCCCGGCTGCCGCGTAATCGTTAACCAGGGCCTGAACGCGGGCCAGGTCGTCATAGAGGTCCGCGTTGGTAAAAGCCGGTGTCAGGTGATCGATGATGCCGGCATAGGAGCGCCGCTTGGCCTGGGTGCCCTCGCCCGGATCGTTGATGATGTAGGGATAGACATTGGGAAGCTCCATGATGGAAAGATCCGGGTAGCACTCTTGTGAAAGCCCGAGGGCCTTTCCGGGCAGCCACTCCAGGCTCCCGTGTTTGCCCACATGCATAACCGCATCCGCCTTGAACACATCCCGGATCCACCGGTAGTGGGCGAGATAGTGGTGGGGCGGGGACAGATACATGTCATGGTATATTTTGTCGATATTTTCCAGGTAGCCGCGGGGCGGCTGGATGGTTAAAAACACGTTGCCCTTTTGAATGCCGGCAAAATGCATCTGCCCGTCATGGACAAACAGATCACCGGGAATCCCGCCCCAGTCTTCGTTCATTTTTTCCCGCACGGGGCGGGGGATTTCTTTGTGCCAGGCGGTAATCCATTTTTTATCCGCATGGGCGCAGGCCTTTTTTGCCATTTGATCCATGGGCAGCCAGCGCTGGTCGGCGGTCATGCGGCTTAAAAGGTCGTTGGCCAGTTCATCGCCGTCCGCGTAATCAAAATCCGTTACATACCCGGCCTGCTTCATCCGGTCCAGCAGCAGCTTGACACTGGCAAAGCTGTCCAGTCCCGCGGCACAGCCGATCCGGTCGTTTCGCGGCGGGTAGTGGTGAAAGATTACAGCCACCCGGCGCTCAGCATTGGGCTTGCCTTTCAGCCGGCCCCAGTTGATGGCCAGGCGCACCATTTTGTCCACTCGTTCCGAAATAGGCTGATATTTGGCCAGCAACGCACCGGTAATCGGGTCGATGGTGTCTTGCTCGCGCGTGGCCACGGGAACTGAGATCAGGGTCCCGTCAAACTCGGGCTGCGCCGCGCAAAGCGCCACGTCCATGGCGTTCATGCCCTGCCGGCTCTCCTTCCACTCGGCATAGGGCGAAAGACAGGTCATGGCCTGGATCACGGGCACGTCCATGCGGTGATACAGGGCCTTGTACTCCGGGGCCACCAGGGTGAGGGAAAACATGTTCGGGTTGATCAGTACATCGATGCGCGGGCGGTCTCCGTCCATGAAATAGTTTTCAACTATATAATCCGCCCCGTGGTTGCCCCGGTGGGCGTCCTTGAAGCGGATGTGAAAGACCGGGATGATGTTGGCGCCGGCTGCTTCCACCGATCGGATAATGGCGTCGATAAAGCCCAGGTTGTTGTTGAGCCAGTAGGTCTGGTAAAACCAGAGGCCAACGGTTATCCTGTCCGGATCCACCCGTTGGGCCAGATACTCCGCAAGGGAAGGGATGTCCGGCATGTCCGGGTGATAGATGCCTTCATGGGGCAGTTCCATGGGCGGCCGGCAGGGCTCATCCGTATCAAAAAGCCGATTATGGAGATAGATCAGCAGTTGGTGATAGTTGAGGTGGCCGCCGTAGCATAAATACGCGTAAATCCGGTTCCAGGCTTCGGACGGGTAGCCGGGGGAGAACTCTGCGGCCGCTGCCACTGAATCCTCATCGCCTGCTGTGGGCTGGATATGAAGATACGGCCGCTTTACCTCTGGTATTGCCTTTAACGCCTCAAGCAAAGCATCAAAAGCGGGAAAGGAGTTTTTTCCGCCATGAAGCGTTACAATCACGATATCTGCGCAGAGGGCCTGCTCCACAAACCTGTGTTGCCTGGAGTTGTCAAAAAGCTGGGTCTGAGTGCGGGCGTAAATGGTGACTTTACCGTCATTTTTCCGGAAATGGTCAACCCCCTGGCTTAAAGAGGAAATTTCCATGGCGGTGGCTGAAAAATAGCATAAGGTGTAATGCCGCATAATACCTCCTTTATGCCGCTGTAGGGGACGGATTGGATGTTTGTTTTTGTTCATGATTTGCCCATGCCCGGTGATCTATGGCTTCGAGCAGTTCGGCCGCATCCCGGCAGATGATGGGTCTATCTGTTGCTGAAAGGTCCGGGTCTATTTTTTCGATTCCGTTGCCGCGCAGGCTCATTACTCGCTTGCCTTTTTTCAGGGCCATTTGCAGCAGCTTTCGGTTGCCCTGGCTTATTGGGCCGTGGCCGTTGTCAAACCCGCAGTCAATGACCAGTTCGCAGGCATCGAGTTTTTTCCCGGCTTCAGCCAGGGTTTCGCTGCTTACCCATGTCATGGACGTCTGTGTCATGCAATCCGCCCCCAGGCAACGCGCCACGTAATAATCCACATCATTGGAGCAGAGGATGCCTGTGGAGACGGCAAATCCCCGCTTAATCAGCATTCTGTATACCAGGGCCCCGGTGCCGGCGCCCGCCAGGACAAAAATACGGCCCTTGCTGCCGGTTCCCCGGAATTCAATTCCCCCCAGCCGGCTGCTGAACCGGGCATCATTGAAGTCATAGAGATCCGCCACAACCGGACCGGAGAGCACGGTTTCGGGCATTCCCCAGGCAGACACCCCGCCGTCCTTGATCAGAGCCACCCGGTCGGATACCTTGGCGGCCACATCCACATCATGTAGCGAGGCCACCACCGTGATTCCCCGGCTGTGGCACAGGTTGCGAAGAATACTCATGACTTCCATGCGGTGCTTTAAATCCAGGTGAAGAGTGGGTTCATCCAAAAGCAATAGCCGCGGCTCCTGGGCTAGAGCCCGGGCCACCAGTGCTTTTTGGCGCTCACCGTCGCTCAGATCGGAAAAGGAGCGATGGGCCAGATTCCCGGCGTTTACAGCCGCAAGGGCTTTTTCAACAGCCCTGCGGTCTGCCTGACCCATTCGCCCCAGAAAATCCGTGTGCGGATAGCGGCCCAAAGCCACAAACTCGAATACTGAAAAAAGCGGGGGCGAGATTTTTTCAGTAAGCACCACTGCCATGTACCGGGCCAGATCCATGGCCTTGATTTGTCCTATGGGCCGGCCCATCAGGCTGATGACGCCTGACACTGGGGGCAATTGCCGCGAGAAAGTCCGTAAAAGGGTTGTCTTGCCTGCACCGTTGGGACCCAGGAGGGAGACGAACTGGCCCGGCGCAAATTCCAGACGCAAATCCGACAGCACTGTCTTGTCCTTGTAGCCCACTGCCAGATCCGTACAGGAAAGGACGTGGTTTGTTTCACTGGTATTCATAGTTCCACTCTCCTTTTGACCAAAAGCCCTATGACAACCGGTGCCCCGAAAAAAGCCGTGACTGCGGAAAGCGGCAGCTCCACGGGAGACAGCAGCATCCGGGCGATAAAATCGCACAGGCTTGTGACCGCCGCACCCATGAGGCAGGCGCCGGGAATCAGAATCCGGTTGTCCGAGGTTTGAAACACCAGGCGTGCCATATGCGGCACAGCCAGACCGATAAAGGCCACCGGTCCGGCCACAGATGTGATCATGCCGGCAAGCGCACAGGCACAGAGCAGAATCAGTATTCGGAAACGCCGGATGTTAACACCCATGGAGGAAGCATAGGTTTCACCGAGCAAAAACGCGTTTAACGGTTTGCTTAAAAAATAGATCAAGGCCAAAACCATGCCTCCGAGGATGCACAGCACAAAGATTTCATTCCAGCCAAATCCGGAAAAACTGCCAAGCTGCCAGAGTACAAAGCCTTTTATTTTTTCTTTTTCCGCAAGGGCCGTGAGAATGCTGGTGATTGCATGACATAAATAGCCCATCATCAATCCGACAATCAGCAGGGTGATCCCGCTTTTTACCCTGTATGCGATGGCCACAACCACCATCATGACCGCATAGGCCCCGATAAAAGCGGCCAGCGTGGTCACGAACGGGGAAATTACCGTCATGCCTACAGTGAGAGTGGTGAGCATGACAAAGGAAACCATCACTGTGGCGCCCGAGGAGATGCCCAGTATGAACGGACCCACGATGGGATTGCGGAAGTACACCTGGAGCAAAAGGCCTGAAACCGCCAGGTAGGCTCCTCCCAAAATCGCCGAAATGGTCCGGGGAATGCGGATTTTCCATATGATATCGTTATAAAGGGACGTGCTTTGCGGCTGGGTAAGGGTACTCCAGATTTCCTCCGGAGATATCGGAATCGAGCCGACCGCGATATTGAAAACCATCAACAGGACAGTCAGTATTCCCAAAAGGACAAAACCAAAGATCCGCCTGTGTTCCCAAAGGGGGCGCCGGCCGGCTATGGGCTTTGCTGCAATCCTCATTTATCTTCTCCGTCTGGTTTCGGGATTGGTTTCCGGCAGTTCCATGAAATAGCGAAGCGCATAGTCCTTGTAGAATTTCGGATACAAGATGGCGGCGATTTCTTTGAGGATTTCATCCAGCCGCTGATAGGATTGTGCATAATGCGGCAGAGGCGCATATACCTTTCCGTCATTTAAGGGCCGTATGCCGGATAAAATCGGGTTCAGGCGGGCCAGGGCCTTTTTGGACGTGGCGCCTTGTTCAGGCGTGCGGTAAGTAAACAGGATATCGGCTTCTTTGCCGCTGTAGAGAAACCGTTCCACATTGATCTCAATGCAGGACGTGCCAAAGACGTCATCAAACAGGTAGTCACTTTGAAGGGTATTGATCAGCTCCGCCACCCAGGCGTTGCCCGGCTCCACCAGCACCCTTTTCTCGTAGATATCCCCCCACATGACCTTGAGCGGCGGCCCTGCATTATGGGTTTGTTCGCGGATTTCCGTCAAAGCGGCGTTGACCCGGTTGAAAAAATTCCGGGCCTGATCCTCCCGGTGAAAGAAAGGGGCCAGGAATTTGACAAAACGCATCCGGGTATTCAAACACATGGCCGTGGTTGAAGAAGTGATAACGCAGGGAATGTCCAGGTCATTGAGCATGGGAATAATGGAGCGGTCCCAGGTCAGCACCAGATCCGGCTGCACCTGATCCAGGCGCTCGAAATCAATGCTGTTGTCACTTCCCAGAAAAGCGATTTTTCCGGATTTCATGCCGTTTCGGACTTCCGGAATATGCCATTTCTCTGTTGGATAAGTGGTTCCCACCAGCGTTGTTTCCAAAACCCCCAGCGCTTTTAATACGGAAACATTAAATGCGCCGTATGCCGCAACGCGCTTGACCGGTGTTCGGATGAGACGGTTGGAATCCACATTTCCGGGGGCAGGGGCGTTTTTCGGCACCAGCACCAGCCTGCGGCCGGCGCCGTCGCGTACCTCGATTCGTTCGGGGGAAACCTTTTGCAGTGTAAATTCCCCCAATTGAATAAAGGACCTGTTGTGGTCCTCCGTGCCGCTCCTGTCCCCGGACTGACCGCATGCACAAACAAGTATGGGCAGCAGAAGGATTGGCACATAAAGAAAAAACCAAAGAATTTTATTCATCAGGCCTCCTTTTTCCATTTTTGGGAGCCATCCAATCGGTCAGGTACAAGGCGATTCCGGCAGTAAACAAAAGCATGCCCAGCATGTATAAAAAGACCCCGGGATCTTTGCGGATGGTCAGATCGATCCGTTCGTTGCTGTTCATTCCTCCGCCTTTTTTCTTTGGCGCGAAATCTTTGAGAAAGATGCCGTAATTTTTAAAAATGACAGGCTTGTTATAGGAAAGTTCGGCTTTTCTGTGGTGATCGCCGTCGATAAGGAGCAGGCGGGCCCGGGGCCGGATCACATGCTGGTCAAAGGCGGGCATTCGGCTGCCTTTGTAATAATCCGGGGAAAAGGACTGGAATTGGATTCTGGCTTCAGTGCCGGGCAGCCTCAGGGAGGATCCGGGCACGAGTGTCCGTGAGTCCAGAACCCGGGCAAACGTATAACTGCTGAGATAACCGGTCAGGATAAGGATCAGGGCGTAATGCATGAGATGCGGGGCAAGTCTGAAAAGCAGGCGCAGCCGCGGATACTTTTTGCGATGCCGGATCAGCCGCGCCACCCGATCTGTCGTGCACACAAAGGTGTTGATGCAAAAAAGGGTCAGCAGAACCAGCAGGGCCAGCAGCCAGGCCGTGGATTTCAGGTTGCAGCGGCCATAGGTGTTGATCCAGGCAATGAGGCCCACGTCGTTTAAGGGCGCAAAAAGGATTTCATTGCGGTTCAGGCAGACATATCCCAAAGACAGGTCCGCGGCCAGCAAAAGGCACAACACGATGGTCAGATGAATGCCCGCCAGCTTTTTCCATATGTAAGAAAATATTGGCATGGTATCTAGAACGGCCATCGCAACGGTCCCAGGTCCGGGAGAAAGCTCAGCGTCACGACCACGAAAGCACCTGAAGCGGCATAAGCCGCGCGGGCCTGAGCCGTCCAGGTGCCGGTGAGATGCAAATGCAGCAGGCTGATATAAAAAAACCAGGTCGCCATAATCAGGGTGATGGCCGCGTCATCCCAGACGACCGGCGATCCCCAGCCCAGATAAGACCAAAGCATGCCCGAGAACATGCACAGGGTCCAGAAGGCAAACCCCCAAACCGCCCAGCGAAACCAAAACTGCTGCGGTTTGCCGGATAAAAGACCCGCCCATGCCCATGCGGCACTGAAAAGAAAGCAGCCCTGGCCGAGGGTTTTGAATAGAAAAAACAGGTGCGAGGTCGGGGTGTTGGATTTTAAAAACGGCAGGTAGAAATCCTTGGGAAACAAAAACGCGGCCACAGCCAAAAACAGGGTCAGACCCAGGACAAAACGGCGTGCCCGGATATCATCTGCCCGGCGCCGGTTGAGCGTGATCAGCAAACCCAGGCAAAGCGGCAGGGTTGCCGGACCCAGATACATGGGCATCAGGGGCCAGGCGGTCGAGTATCGCCAAAATACCAGCGCGGCATTGGCAAAAAGACCCGGGAGTAAAAACAACCACATTGTGTTGCGCCACCTTCCCGGAGCCCATGCAGCGGCGAAACTTAAAAAATAACACCCTGCTGCACTGAAAAAAAGGACATCTGGTTTCACTGACAATCCTCCAAACAAAAAAATCCCGAATCGAAACAAATCGATCCGGGATTTCCCGTTTTTATCCGCAGATGACACTGGACACGACGCCGTCCTCGCGGTCGTATTCCTTACTGCTCAGGCAGGTCTTCTGACTCTCGGATCATCCTACCGGCTGCACCTTCCCGGCATGATTGGCCAGTGGTGTTTTGCAGCTTTCGTCCCCGATCACAGCGGCGGGCCCGTCCCCGATTCACACGGGGTTCCCTGTTAGGCTCTGTTAAGAGCACCTGGGCAGACAAAATTTATATTTTAAAGCCTAATCAAACCGGAACAACACTGTCAAGCATAAAAATAAAGCATTTCAAAAAAGCTTGACATGAACTTGAAGCAGCGTTATTAGATATCTAAAATAGAGATAGACCTATAAAACAAAATATTTTTACCAACACACAATTTTTGAAATTCCAGGGCAGAAACTGTCAATGCGGTTCAATTTCAATGAGATGCAGAAACACCTGGAAGCTGCATGACGATGGGGGCCTTTTTTTGCGCATGGAGTTAGATTATTAAAACGAAATAAGGGATAACTAATAATATGAAGGCAAACAGAAACGAATTGATAAATGCCGTTGGGGAGAGCGTTCAGGATCTGCAATGTTGTATTGACAGGCATCGCCGCTTGGTTGCGGCCGCCCTTGAACAAAGGGCGGATAAGCCGGGCGTCGGCCATTTTTCGCAGATTTTGGAAGTTCAGTGCTCCCGGCAGCGGGAGAAGAAATTAAAAGCCGCCATCCTGGATGCCATTGAGGATCTTGAGCAAAGCCGGAAATCATTTAAATCAAAGCAGCTGGAATCATTGCGCAAAAAGTTGATACAGGTTCTGGCTGACATGGATTCGTCATCAGCGGCATCATTTCAGAATGATTTGAACATTTTTCCAGGAAAGGATTGAAAAAATGTCCATCAATGAAAAAATCCGCGAGCCGGGGGAAACCAGGCCCGGTGCTGAGAACAGAGCTGAAACCAAGGCCAATGGCCGCCTGCGATTCTGGGAATTTGACGGTTTTTTGACTTGTCCGGTGGCAGAAATATGTCTGACCCGGTCCGAACAAAAGCAGGTGCTGAAAAAATCCGGTTTCTCATTCAATAAAAAGTCCGCCTTTGAAATTCATGAAGCCATAGTGGCCGGTTCAGACTGTGAAAATAAGCTTTCCCGAAAAGTGGAGAATTTGCTTTTCCGTAAGTTTAAAAGGGATTCAGAAAGTTTTGAATCCCTGGACCCAAAGGAATTAATGCAGAAATGGCGGGATCTGTTTAAAACCGGTGATTATCAGGTGATTCTGTGGGAGATAGCTTCAAGGCCGGGCTTTCCGGCTGAATTCAGACGTGAGGTTTTCGGTAACATCCATATGGCCATGCATAAAAATGCTGAAGATCAGGCCGGGTTAAAACGGCAGCTGGCAGAGCGGGAAAAGAGCATGAAAGGTTTGCGGGAAAGCCTCCGAAATGCAAGGGAGGCCCGGCGGGCCCTGAAAAAAGAAAAAGACCGGCTGTCTGCTGAGAAGGTATCCTCGGAAAGGCGGGTCAGGGCCTTGGAGCAGGAGCAGTCAAGATTGCAACAATTTGTTGCCGAAATTTCGGAGCAAGACTTTGTCGCTGAAGTCAAAAGGGACAATGACCGTCTTCGGGTCAGGGTGGCTGAGCTTGAAGCGCTGACCCGGGCAAAAGATCAGGAGATGACAAGTCTGCGGGAGCAAAATACTTCACTTGCCAGCAGACTGGACAAACAACGGGATGTGAATAACCGGCTCAAAACAGAAATTGAAGCCATGATGGCACGCTTGTCTGCATTTCATGAGTGTGATCGGGATTGTCCTGTCTATGACTTATGCAATAAACGAATTTTAATGGTAGGGGGCATTACCCGGATGAAATCGCTTTACCGGAAGCTTGTCGAAGGCAGCAACGGTTTATTTGAACACCATGACGGGTCTGTCAAAAACGGCGTAAAAAATTTGGAAGGGCGGTTTAAGCGTTCAGATATGATTGTTTGCCCGGTCAGCTGCAATAGCCATAACGCCTGTTCTCTTGTCAAAAAACTGGGCAAAAAATATCAGAAACCGGTTTTCATGCTGCCAAATTCAAGTCTGAATGCCGTTGCCGAGGCGATTTGGAATCACTCCCAACCAAATGCAGAACCCGCTGATTTCAATGCTGTGGTCAGAACCGCAAAAAACAGTGCCTGAATGGAGGCCAAAAAATAAATTCAAAAAAGGGGAAAGATATGGAAAAAGAAACCCGTCAAGGCGATTGTCTTTTTGACCGTGATGCGCAAAAAGCATTGAGGCGCAGAAAATTGGGCATGATCAACATGAAATCCAGACTGATGGGAGGCAGGTCCGTACATGAAGAAATTCAGGAAATACTGGAGAAGCGTTTGCACTCAGGCCCGGAGGGGGCAGGAAAATGAGCGCCGGTTTTGCCATCCGGTATCGGCAGGTCGCCGGTGATTTATATGTGCAGCCGTCAGGGGTGTTGGACGGATCTTCCGCCTGTGAACTGGTGAACCTGATTGCGGATAAATATGACGGCAAGGGCCGTGTTTTTATTGAAACCTGCAGTTTGTGCGATATTTGTCCGTTTGGCAGGGACGCATTGAGGTGCCGCCTGATTCTGAGCCGGCTGCCCCTGGCCCGGCTTTTTTTCACGGGAGCCGCCGGTTTTGCCATAGCTCCTGAAAAATGCAGGGTTCTGGCCTGTTTGGAATCAAAAGAGTTGAGCCGGCTTGCAGTCCGGACAAGGGGGTTGAGGGGTTTTTAAAAAAAGAAAAAACGTTGACAAAAATTTTTTGCCGGATTAATTAGAAATTTCTTTTTTGATTAGGCAAATCTAATTGATGATGTTTTGTTTTACGGTCTTCGGATTGATGAATCGCGAAGAAAGTGAAGGCACAACAAAAGATGCAGTTTGTTTATGCGTCGGGTTGGGCCTTTTTTTGATTACTTCAGACAAAAGGATGAAAAAATGGTTAAAGTGCTGAATCGGAAAAAAGTGTATGCGTTGATGGGTTTGCTTACGGTGTTTTTGCTGCAGGCGGGAATATCTTCTGATGCTTACGGCCATTCCCTGTTTATTCAATCCAGCCGGTACCATGTCCATGACGGGAAAGCCTCTCCGCTTTTTTTCTGCTATGGGCATCATATTCCCGTAGATGACGGTGTGCGCGCGGAAAAATTAAAATCAGTGCGTGTATATACCCCTGCCGGTGATATCCGCAAAATCAAAATCCGCAATGAAACCTGCCTTCATTCTTACATGGTGGATTATGACGGGCCGGGCACTTATGTGCTTGCCGCTGAGACCAATCCCGGCTTTTATACGGTTTATATGGATGAAAAAGGTCGTGAACGGCATACCATCAAGCCCAAAAGCGCGATTATTGACAGATCAGAGGAAATCAAGCTCAGTCTTTACAGCAAGCAGTACGCCAAAACCTATGTGACCTGTGAAAAATCTTCGTTGGATTTCCCGGGCCGCATCGGCCAGAATCTTGAATTGGTCCCTGTCCGCGATATCTCCGGGCTCAAGGCGGGCGATGACCTGGAGCTGAAAGTTTATTTTAAGGGAAAGCCATATACCGGGCCCGGGACCTGGAATGCCACTTACAACGGATTTTCCACGCATTCGGAGGATTATTATTATTCAAAGACGGCCGTGTCCGGTGATACGATTCGCATTCCCATTCCCCGCTCAGGCCGCTGGTTTGTGCGGTATTCTGTCAAGGTTGAGGCCGAGGGCGCAGACCGGGAAAAGTACTTACAGGAAAAGCAGACGGCCACTTTGGTTTTTCAAATTCCCGGTGAAGCGAAAAATTCCGGTAAATGAAAGCAATATTTTATTGCCAAAGAAAATGGTTCCCATATCGATGACCATGCAAGCTGATAAAAAAGCGGAATGCCGGCTTCCGGATCGGACCATCTGGTCTGATCCGGATATCCGGATTGTTCATATGGCATCGTCGTTTTTTCCCGGACAGACAGCAACGCACAATCATTGCGACTGCATTTGTCTGTTTTTTTGTCTGTGTGGAAAAATTCGGGTCAGGGCTGTATTTGAAGGCCAGGTCCGGGATTTTTGGGTTCCGGATAACTGCTGCCATGGCTGAATTTTTATTGCAGCATTGGATCTTCTGCTGTGATAGGAGGATCCGCCTTACACATTGAACCGGAAATTGATGATATCCCCGTCAGCCGCTTCATCGGTTTTGCCTTTTTATTTGATTTTGATCCACAGCAGGCGGGCTGTTTCAGGGCCCGGGTTTTTCCACTGGGAAGGCATTTCTGATCTCAGGTGGATCAGATCTCCGCTCCGGGCCGTGGCCGGGGAGGTCCCGAGCTTCATCTCCAGGTGGCCGGAAATCAAGTAGCCCATTTCCTCTCCCTTGTGGACGAAAAAATGCGACTGCAGGCAGGCGCCCGCAGGTATTTCAATGATGCAGGCCCCGGCCCTGGCATCGGTTTCCAGGGGCGTGAGCTGTCTGGCTGAGATGCTGTCTTTGGGCATGTGGGGGATGTTCACCGAAACCGCCCCTGATTCCGGAAAAATCACCTGCCGGCTGCCGCTTCCGGTTTCCTGGAAAAAGGCGCTCATTTCCACGGACAGAATTTCAGCTGTTTTGATCAATGCCGGAAGCGAAGGATAGATCTGGCTGCTTTCCACCTGGGAGATGGTGCTGGGGGTTACGCCCACCTGTTTTGCAAGCTCTGTCTGGGAAAGTCCGAGCCGGGTGCGCAGTTCCCGGATTCGCGGTCCGATGTCCACGGTGCTGCTGGCCTGCTGCTTGGGGGCAAACCTGAGGTGCAGCCCGCTGGTGCGGTAATAATAAGGGGTGTGCAGTGCCTCGGTTTCGCGGTTTTCGGCCTTGAGAATGCAAAGCGATGTGTTGCCCCGCTTTAACGACAATTCAATCGCCACCTGGGCGATCTGGTTGATTGCGGCTTTCAGGTGCCGGGAATGGGCGTTTTTTTCCACGATCCAGTAGCCCACGGTGTTGAGCTCGTAAAGCCGCGGGCAGGTATGGGTGTAAAATTTCCGGATCTCTTCTTCACCCTCCCACAGTTCCTGCATGCCGGTCAGGCTTTCAAAGACAAAGCACAGATCGTCTTTTCCGGATGCATGGATTTCCAGAAACCGGTCCATGACACGGTCCGGATTCCGGGGATCATCTGCCTGGATCACCCTGCAGGGAAGGTTTTCTGTGTTTTTGTAGAACTCAAGAAAAGTGTCCGCACCTTTTCCCTTGCCCAGGGTAAAGCAGTCCAGGATGGTCAGATAAGGGCTCCGGGCAAGGGGGCCGAGTTTGTCCAGCAGGTTTTTGGGCGACCGGTCGAAACTGACATAGATAAACGGTTTTTTCCGGGCCACGGCAGACTGGAGAAAATTTAAGGCAAAAGACGCGGCCAGACTGCCGGCGTCGTCATACCATATCACGTTATCGCCGATCAGAAGCCCGCCCAGAATCGGGTCAAGCTCTGCAACTCCTGTGGACACACGCATTCGGTCATGGGCCATTTCATTGTTTCCCGGCTGGTTTTTCCCGCTCACCCCTGATTACACATTGAAGCGGAAGTTGATGATATCCCCGTCTGCCACTTCATAGGTTTTGCCTTCCAGGCGCAGGGTGGCGTTTTTTTTGGCTCCGGCCATGGTGCCGGCGGCCATCAGGTCCTCGTAGGAGACCACTTCCGCGCGGATAAAGCCTTTCTGGATGTCTGAGTGGATGGCCCCTGCGGCTTCCAGTGCCGGAGTGGCCCGGCCGATGGTCCAGGCGCGCACTTCGTCTTCGCCCACGGTAAAAAAGGAGATCAGGCCCAGGATTTCGTATGATGCCCGGATCACCCGGTCTGTTGCCGGGGCCGCGATGTTGAACTCCTCGAGCAGCTCCGCGGCCTCCTGCTTTGACATCTGGGATAGTTCATGTTCAAGCTTGCCCCGGATGACCCGGCAGGTCTCTGTCTGCGGGATTTGGCCCGCAGCCGGAAGGGCCTCGTCTTCGTCCGCGTTGTTGAAAAGCACCAAAGCGGGTTTGGCCGACATGAGTCCGTAGCCGCGCAAAAGTCTGGATTGGGCGATTTCCGGCATGTGCCGCAGGGGCGTTTCCTGCTCCAGGGCGTTTTTGCACTGCTCCAGCAGGGCCTGTTCCTCCTTGTCCACGGGCCGGCCCTTTTTGGCATCCAGGGCCATGCGTTCCAGGCGTTTTTCCACCACGCTGAGATCGGTCTGCATGAGTTCCTGGTCCAGGAGCAAAAAGTCGTTTTCCGGGTCCGGGGCTTCCATGCCGTATGCGGCAAAATTGCGCACCACGTGGATCAGCGCATCAGTGTCGCGCACCGCGCGCATCAGGGCGCTGTCTTCGCTGCCGGCTTTTTTCTGCTCGCCTTTTCCGGGCAGCAGATATTCCACCTGGGCGTAGATGTTTTTTTGGGGCCGATACATCTCACTTAAGATGTCAATGCGCTCGTCAGGCACGTGGATGGTTCCGATGCGGGTTTCGGTGCGGGCACCGGTGGCGGCAAAATCCCGGGCCAGGGCTTCAAAAACCGTTGTTTTTCCGGAGCCGGCAAGGCCGATGATTCCTATTTTCATTGCGGATTTTCCTTTTTGACGGATTGAATTGCCGGGTCTGCATCATTGATGTCAAATAACCGGCAGGTGTTGTCCCACAAAACCCGGGCCAGTTGTCGGGCATCGGTGTTTCTTACCTCTGCCAGTTTTATCAGCACCCGCTTGACAAAGGCCGGTTCATTGCGCCGGGTCTGGTTTTTTTCCGGTGCCGGGGTCAGGTAAGGGGCATCGGTTTCAATCAGCAGGCGGTCTTCCGGAATTGTCTCCGCCATTTGCCGCAGGGCCGCCCCCCTTTTGGAAATGGTGAGAATGCCGGTGATACCGATGTAAAAGCCCATGTCCAGGTACTGGTGAAGTTCGTCTGAAGTGCCGGAAAAGCAGTGCACCACTCCCTGGATGCCTATGGGCGCCCGGGTACGGATGAGTTCGGCAAAACGGCCCCGGCTGTCGCGCTCATGGAAGATCAGGGGCAGACCCAGTTCACCAGCAGTTTCCATCTGGCGCACAAACCCTTTTTCCTGGATATCTGCGGGCGAATACATCCGGTTAAAATCCAGGCCGGTTTCACCCCAGGCCTTTACCCTGGGATTTTGCGCCATTTCTTTTAAGGTGGCCAGGGTTGTTTCGCTGCATGCGGCCGCGTCATGGGGGTGAATGCCCACAGAAGCATAGCAGCCCTGATACGCTTCTGCAATTTCTATGGCCTGTTTGCAGGTTTTTTCGGTGATCCCGACGATCATCATTTTCCGGACCCCGGCTGCAGCGGCGTTTTCAATGACTGCGCCGCGGTCTTTGTCATAGGCCCTGTCGTTTAAATGGCAGTGGCTGTCAAAAATATTCAATGGTTTTTCCTTGAAATCATCGCTGGTTTGCATGAAATGATAAAGAAAAGGTATGTATCACCTGAAGCCGGGTCAATCAAGGAAATGATGGACACAACCGGCCGGCCCCCGGTCCTGTCCCTGTTGAATCGGTTCGGCGCTTGATTATCTTGTTAAAAGTTGAGAGATTCGTGAAACGCTTCTCACATCGCTTGATATTTGTCAGGAAGGAAGCCCGGGGACAGGGCATGAAAACAACGTTTTTTGAGACTTGGATGTGTTGCTCCGGACTTCCTTGGTGTGAAACTTTGCACACTGTCGGCCATGATGCCGGCCCGGAGGTGGTTTGCGAGTCGCATTGAGCGCGCAAGCGGTCAGCAGGGAGCAAACC
>JAIPES010000044.1 GCA_021737045.1 Desulfobacteraceae bacterium
TGGCGATTTGCTCCCTGCTGACCGCTTGCGCGCTCAATGCGACTCGCAAACCATCCCCGGGCCGGCATCAGGGCCGACTGTGTGCAAACTTTCACACCAAGGGAGTCGGAAGGAACACATTCAAGTCTTAAAAAGCGTTGTTTTCATGCCCGGCCGCAGGGCTTCTTCCTGACAAACAGCGGACGCCGTGAAAAGCTTTTTGCGATGTTATCATCGTTGATGGAGTCGTGAAAAGTTCTAAAACGGATATAACCGCCAACCAATAAAAAAATAACTTCTTGATTTTACTTAACACTTAATCCCTTAACACTTAACACTGCCTGTAAAAAATACTTTTTACAGGCTCATCATCATTGTAACCGCCAAACACAAATAATGCAAACCCCCGGCCTATCGGACAATGGAAATGCCGATGCGCACGGCCCGGGTTCGTTCCCGGTAGTCCAGCAGGCTTTCGGCCAGGGCATTGACGTACTGGGCCTGGAGGTAAACATCAATATCCACGGGCAAAAGGCGGTGAAGCGGGTATGTGGCGTCAAACTGCACGGATGCACCTTCTTCCGCCCACCTGAAATGTGAGCCCAGCACCAGGCCTTCTGACCGGCCGGCCTTGATTTCAAGGTCAAAATAGCCCCGGTAACGATACAGGTCCCTGTTGGTATCATCATGGTTTCCGGCGTAAACCCACATCTTCGGCGCCACCTGGACACCCAGCCCGGTTTTTTCATGAAACCAGATAAAAACCGGGCGGATATAGGCGTAATTGGTGCTGCGCGACTCAAGCCCGCCCCGGCCGTTGGATTCGTGCTGGAACCCGGTCTGGACAAACAGCCGGGAAATGCTGTTTGCGTCCTTGAGCAGATTGGGGGAAAAAAAGAAAATCTCCGGCTTGTAACTGGTATCCTTAAATGGCTGGGAGGCCGAGCCCAGATCCCAGAAAGAGGTCTGGGTATAGCCGAGATAAAATTGCCGGGTCCATGGATATTTCCGGGCAATCTTTTTTTCAGGGTTGAAAAACCGGTATTTCAGGCTGATCTGGAATGTGCTTTCTTCGGGATCCACGCCTGCCAGAAAATACATGGGTTTGTAGGCTGAAATGTTTTCCAGGTAAGGCTGATAAAGGGAAAACATCGAATCCATGGTCTGAAAACCGCCATTTTCATCTCCTGTTTCGGCACCAGACCTTTCTGAATCCCGAAACACAGGGGTTTGTGCGCTGATTTTTCCCGTATGCGCAATGCAGACCGCAATCAGGACAATCACCAGGATCAATGTATTCCGGTTCATTGGCAGGCTCCTGTTTTGCTGTTTTAAGGGGCGGGGCGCCTTTTTCCTTTATATTGAAAACATATTTTTTACCGATTTACAAGGCGTTATGGGGTCAGGGGGCAAACCCCGCCTGTCAAAAGAACAGATGTTATTTTTTTAAACAATGTTATTGACAGGGGAAATTTTCTGTGCCAACGTTTTGGGCAAATGCACAATTTGCACAATTTGCATAATTGCACAGGAAAAGATCATGGGCATTGAGCTTATTCATTCCAGGCCGTGTCTGATTTTCGGATGCGGCAATCCGCTTTTTGGTGATGACGGATTCGGTCCGAAAGTCATTGAGCATCTCCGGCAGCACCACCATCTTCCGGAAAGCGTGGGGTGCATGGACGCCGGTACTGCGGTAAGGGACCTGCTTTTTGATATTCTGCTTGCGGAAAACAAGCCCCGCCGGATTCTCATCATTGATGCCTCCCGGCAGGAAGGCCGGGCTCCCGGCGAGATTTCAGAGATTGCCGTGGATGGGATCACCCCGGAAAAAACCAGCGATTTTTCCCTGCACCAGTTTCCAACAACCAATATGCTAACGGAACTCAGCACCGGAACCAACGTGGAAGTCCGTGTGCTGGTGGTCCAGCCCGAATATATTCCGGATGAGATTGCTCCCGGCATTTCCGCCTCCGTGATGGCTGCGGTGCCGGAAATGTGCCGGCATATCATGGATATCATTGAAAAGGAGCCGTTATGATCGAAATCCGTCCAAGCCGGCTGGCCAGCCTTCTGGGTGTACACCGCAACACGGTCCGCAACTGGATCAGGAGCGGCAAGCTTGCGGCAAAGCCCGGGGTGGGCAAACGGTATGTGATTTCCCGATCGGAACTGGCCGAATTTCTCCGGGCCAGACAGGTTTCGGCCGGGGTCATCCAGGAGTTGACAGACCGGCAGCCCGGAGTTTCTGCCGGTGCGGGAAAAACCCGTTACCAAAAACCAGATATTGACAGAGAGGTGCCCATGTCAGACAAACCCGTGGGATCCGTGATGGTTGTGGGCGGCGGCATCGCCGGAATCCAGTCGGCCCTGGACCTGGCCGAGTCCGGCTATTTCGTCTACCTGCTGGAAAAAAGCCCGGGCATTGGCGGCAACATGGCCCGGCTGGACAAAACCTTTCCAACCAATGACTGCGCCATGTGAATTCTTTCGCCGAAACTGGTCGAGTGCGGTCGGCACTTGAATATTGAACTTCTGACCCTTTCCGAAATCGTGGACGTGGCCGGTCAGGCCGGCAACTTCACAGTCACCGTAAAAAAGAATCCCCGCTACATCGACATGGACAAGTGCATCGCCTGCGGCATCTGTGCCCAGCGCTGTCCCAAGAAAGTCGATGATGAATTCAACATGGGCATTGCCAAGCGCAAGGCCGCCTACATCCCTTACGGGCAGACCGTTCCGCTCAAGTATGTCATTGATCCGGTCAACTGCCTTTATTTTACCAAGGGCAAATGCCGGGCATGCGAAAAATTCTGTCCCACCGGGGCCGTCAATTTCGAGGACAAGGAGGAAATCCTGGATTTCAGCGTGGGTTCCCTGATTCTGTCCCCGGGCTTTAAACCCTATGACCCGTCCGGGCTGGATTTTTACGGATACGGAAAAATCCCGGATGTGGTCACCAGCATGGAATACGAACGGATGCTTTCGGCCGGGGGGCCGTTTCAGGGACATCTGGAGAAGCGCTCTGACGGCAGGGCGCCGAAATCCATCGCCTGGATCCAGTGTGTGGGATCGCGCAACACCAATCAATGTGAAAACGGCTATTGCTCCAGTGTCTGCTGCATGTATGCCATGAAACAGGCCCTGATCACCGAAACCCATATTGCCGGCGGCGGCGAGCAAACCATTTTCATGATGGATCTGCGCGCACACGGCAAGGAGTTTGAGCGCTATCACCAGTATGCCCTGGAGCATAATGTCCGGTTTGTCCGGGCCCGTCCCCACACCATTGATCCCGGCCCGGGCAATTCCGGGGTGTCCATGCGCTATGTCACCGAAGACGGCCGCACAATGAAGGAAGATTTTGACATGGCCGTGCTTTCCGTGGGCATGGAAGCCTCTGATGATGCCCGCCGGCTGGCTGAAAAAACCGGAATTTCACTCAATCATTATCAATTTGCCCAAACTTCGAGCTTTAAACCGGCTGCCAGCACCCGGGAGGGGATTTTTATCGGCGGCGCCTTTGGCGGGCCCCTGAATATCCCCACGGCCGTGGCCCAGGCCTCATCGGCCGCAGCAGAGGCAGCCCGGGGACTGGCCTCATCCAAAAACAGCCTGACCCGGGAAAAGAAATACCCGGCTGAAACAAACATCGCCGGCAAGGAACCGCGCATCGGCGTGTTTGTCTGCTCCTGCGGGGTCAACATTTCCAGCACCGTTGACGTGGAGGCGGTGGTGGAATACACCAAAAGCCTTCCCAATGTGGTGTTTGTGGAAAACAACATGTTTTCCTGCTCCACGGATACCCAGCAAATGATGGCCAAGGCCGTGGCGGAAAACGAATTAAACCGGATTGTTGTGGCGGCCTGTTCTCCCCGTACCCATGAGCCCCTGTTTCAGGACACCCTAAAGGAGGCAGGATTAAACGGGTATCTTCTGGAAATGGCCAACATCCGCAACCACAATGCCTGGGTGCACCAGAAGGAGCCGGAAAAGGCCACGCAAAAGGCCATGGACCAGGTGCGCATGGCCGTGGCCAAGGCACGCATGGTTCAGCCATTGGACAAGCTCCAGGTGGACGTGATTCAAAAAGCTTTGGTGGTGGGCGGCGGCCCGGCCGGCCTGAGCGCAGCCCTGGGCCTGGCAGATCAGGGATATGAGACGGTGTTGGTGGAAAAAACCGGTCAGTTGGGCGGAAACGCGTTAAACATCCGCAAAACCGCAAAAGGAGAAGACGTTGGCCCGGCCCTGCGCGAAATGATCCGGAATGTGGAGGCCAACCAGCGAATCCGGGTGCTGAAAAACGCCCGCCTGACGTCTGTTAACGGAATTGTGGGCAGTTTTTCCAGTGATGTGGAAGCAGAGGGCAAAACCGAGCACATTGAATACGGCGCAGCCATTCTCGCCACCGGCGGCCGGGAAACCGTTCCGGAGCAATACCTGTACGGAACAGACAGCCGGGTGATGACCCACCTGGAGTTTGACCGGGAACTGGCCGATCATGCCGGCCGGGTCAAGCAGGCCAACACCGCGGTGTTTATCCAGTGCGTGGGCTCCCGCAACGAAAAACGCAATTACTGCAGCCGTATCTGCTGCACCCACACGGCCAAGTCCGCCATTGAGCTAAAGGAGCAGAACCCGGATATGAACGTCTATGTGCTCTACCGGGATATCCGCACCTACGGCGCCAAGGAGGACTTTTATACAAAGGCCAGAAAACTCGGGGTCAAGTTTATCCGCTATGACCCAAAAGACAACGACCCGGAGGTCTATCAGGAGGATGCGGGCTTAAAAGTCCGGGTCACCGATCCAATACTCGGCCTTCCCGTGGTCATTGACACGGATTACCTGGTTCTGGCCGCAGCCATTGAGGCCAACGAGGTCTCTGACCTGCTGAGCCTGTTTCGGTGCGACACCAACCAGGACGGTTTCTTAAACGAGGCCCATCCCAAACTGCGGCCCGTGGATCTGGCCGTGGACGGGCTGTTTATGGCCGGCATGGCCGCGTATCCGAAAATGATAGAAGGTTCGGTTTCCCAGGCCCGTGCCGCCGTGTCCCGGGCCGGGGTGATTCTTTCCAGAAACCGGATGTATCTGGATGCGGTCAAGTCCTATGTCACCGAGCAGTGCGACGGATGCGCGGTATGCCTGGATGTGTGTCCCTATGACGCCATTTCCCTCACTGAGGAAACCATAGACGGCAGAAGCGTCAAAAAGGTCAGCACGGAAGCGGCGCTGTGCAAGGGCTGCGGGCTTTGCGAGGCAACATGTCCAAAGCAGGGCATCCAGGTCCACAGCTTTACCAACAATCAACTCCGGGCCCAGGTACGCGCGGCCCTGGATTTGCCCAATTAAAACAGATGAATGCAATTACGGGAGACAGAGCCATGTCTGAATCATTTGAGCCCAAAATTATCGGTTTTCTGTGCAATTGGTGCGCTTATGCCGGCGGGGATCTGGCCGGGGTCATGCGCATCCAGTATCCCCCAAATCTCAGGGCCATCCGGGTGATGTGCTCGGGCATGGTCCACCCGGAAGTGGTGGTGGAAGCCCTTTGCAACGGGGCTGACGGCGTCATTGTCATGGGGTGACATCCCGGGGAATGCCATTACCTGGAAGGTAATGAAAAAGCACTGGCCCGAAGCACGGTTATCAAGGCGGTCCTGGAAGATTCGGGCATTGATCCCGAGCGGTTTGCCATTGACTGGGTGTCTTCGGCCGAGGCCCCGCGCTTTGCTGAAGTGGTCACGGAATTCACCCAAAAGATCCGGGCCATGGGGCCCTGTGAAGCCGGTGCCCTGCAGCAGGCGGCCAATTGAGACCTTTGCCTGTTAAAGAAATTTGTCCGGCCGAACAGGGCCTATAGTCCACAGGAGGGGATATGGAAACTTTTTTTGACCTGGTTCAGCAGGTTCAGAAACAGGGATTGTGCCACCGGTGCGGCGGATGCGTCACCTTCTGCACAGCCGTGAATTTCGGCGCCCTGGAGCTGGACCAAGACGGCAAGCCCCGCTATGGGGACATGGAAAAATGCATCGAATGCGGGCTGTGTTATTGTATTTGCCCGGAAATCGAGGAATTCGAGGAAGAAACCCGGCGCAAGGTGGCCTGGAGCGCCCCGAACGGCCGCATCATTGAAACCAGCGTGGTTCGGTCCGCCGATGCTGCGGTGCAGGAAAAGGGAACAGACGGCGGGGTGGTCACGGCCCTTTTGCTGCATCTTTTTGACAACGGCCGCATTGACGGCGCCATTGTCACCAGGCCGGCCGGGCCTTTCATGCGCCGGCCCAGTCTGGCTGTGACCCGGAAGGAGATAGAAGACGCCGCAGGGTTTTATTTTGATACCTCTCACGGTATGAAGCACTTAAGCGACCGGTATGTCACCTATTCCTCCATTGAGAAGTTTGCGCCCATGATGAAAAAGGGTCTGCGCCGGGTCGCCCTGGTGGGAACCCCCTGCCAGATCAAGGCTTACCGCCGAATGGAGGTGCTCGGCATTGTGCCCTCGGATTCCATCCAGTACTGCCTGGGGCTGTTTTGCTCCGGCAACTTCATCTTTGATCCCGAAAGCCGGGAAAAATTGGCGGCCGCTCACGGTTTTGCCTGGGACAATGTCAAAAAGATCAATATCAAGGATTCGCTTTTAATCCACCTGGACAACGGCGAAATCCGCTCAATTGCCCTGGAAGACCTGGAGTTCATGAAGCGCGTGGCCTGCCGGTACTGCCCGGATTATTCAGCGGAATTTGCCGATATTTCCTTTGGCGGCATCGGCGCCCCCGAGGGCTGGACCACGGTGATCACCCGCACCCCCCTGGGCCGGGCTGTACTGGCAGACGCCCGGGACAATGCCGTGGAGGAGCTTGACCAGCGGCAAAACCCGGGCTATGCATCCGGGGCCCTGGCCCAAATGCAGGAGGCGGCGGACAAAAAAAAGAAAGCCGCCCGGGACAACCGCGGGGAACTGGGCAAAAAGCCGGTGAGCATCAAGGGGTAAAGCGCATCAAATCAATATCCAAACGTGTCTGAGAGGAAAATCATATGGCAGCAAAAGTGGCAAGCGACTGGCTCAATGCCTGTTCCGGGTGCGAGATCGCCATTGTGGATATGGGCGAGCGGCTGCTGACCGTGCTGGATCTCGTGGAGTTTGTGCATCTGCCCGCGCTCATGGATCACAAGTATTACGGCCAGATGGGCGACGGGGCGCACCTGAGCTTTCCCGAAGCCGATCTGGGCATTATCAGCGGGAGTATCAAAAATGAAGAACATCTTGAAGTGGCCCTGGAGATGCGCAAAAAATGCGGGGCCATTATTGCCCTGGGCACCTGCGCCACCCACGGCGGCATCCCGGCCCTGGCCAATTCCTGGGCCAATGACGCCATGCTGGAGCGCTACTATTCCACCGAGACCACAGACGCCTGCGATGCCGTGCCCGCAGACGGCGTACCCCCCCTTCTGGAAAATGTATCCGCCCTTGATGAAAAAATCAATGTGGACATCTACCTGCCCGGATGCCCGCCCCATCCGGACCAGGTGTTTGGCGCCCTGGCCGCGTTTCTGGAGGGAAAAACACCGGAGCTCCCAACAAAAAGCGTTTGCGACACCTGCCCCACCCAACGGGAGGGCAAGGGAAAGATCGGCAAACTGCGTCGTTTTCTGCAGGCCCCGCAATACAAGGGTGCGGATGAGCCCCTGGACCAAATGCGCTGTTTGCTGGAGCAGGGGCTTTTGTGCATGGGTCCGGTGACCCGGGCCGGCTGCGGCGGTGACGGGGTTGTGCCCCGGTGTATTTCCGCCCGGGTGCCGTGCCGCGGATGCTACGGCCCTGTGCAGCCCGGGGGCAACCAGCGGCTGGATATGTTAAACGCCCTGGCCTCAAACGGTATTGATCCGGCATCGCTTCCGGAAACCGTTTCCATGCTCCGGTTTTCCGGCGGGCACGGAATGCTGAAACCGGCCCGCAGATAAAAGGAGGTTTTATGACCGAAACACGCACCATTAAAATTTCGCCCATCACCCGGATCGAGGGCCATGCCTCCATTGCCATTGAGTTGGATGATGCCGGCAACGTGGCTGATTCCAAGGTTCATTTCCAGTCCATCCGGGGTTTTGAAAAATTCGTTGAGGGAAAACCCGCAGAGGAACTGCCCAGGATCGTAAACCGGATCTGCGGGATCTGCCCCTGGCACCATCACCTGGCCGCCAACAAGGCCGTTGACCGGTGTTTTGGCGTAACGCCCCCGCCGGCGGGCCAGAAACTGCGCGAGCTGATCCAGACCATCGCCCAGGCAGAAGACAAGCTTCTGCATTTCTTTTTTCTGGCAGCCGCTGATTTTGTGATCGGCCCGGATGCGGACTATGCCGTGCGAAATGTCATCGGCGTGGCCAAGGCCAACCCGGATCTGGCCAAAAAAGTGGTGCAGATGCGCTACAAGGCCAAGATGATGATCGAGAAATTCGCCGGCAAGGCCATCCACCCGGTGGCCGCTGTAACAGGCGGATTTGCCAAAGCCATGACCGAAGAAGACCGCAAGTGGATGCTGGAGGGCATGCGCGAAATCTATGATTTTGCCCGTTTCACCATTGATTTTGCAAAAAAGGATATTTTTCCCAAATATATGGATGCGATCGCCAGTCTCGGGGTGATCAATACCGGGTTTATCGGCACCGTGGACAGCGCCGGGGCCCTGAATCTTTATGACGGAAAAATCCGGCTCATGAAAGCCGACGGCTCCTATACCGACTTTGACGTCCAGGATTACACGGATTATCTGGGCGAACACGTCCCCTCCTGGTCTTACGGAAAATTTCCCTATGCCAAATCCTGGAACGAGGGTTTTTCCCTGGACCTCGACAACCCCAAAGGCATTTACCGCTCCAACACCCTGGCCCGGATCAACGTGGCCGACCACATGGCCACCCCTGCGGCCCAGGCGGAGCTCGAGGAATTCCGGCAGCTCTTTGGCCGGCCGGCCCAGGCCACGCTGCTGTATCATTACGCCCGGTTAATCGAGGAGGTTTATGCCTGCGAGCACGCCATTGAAATGCTTGAAGACCCGGAGATCACCGATCCAAACGTGCGCGCGGAAGCCGAACCCAAAGCCGGCCGCGGCGTGGGCTGCGTGGAAGCCCCCCGGGGCACCCTGATCCATGATTATTCCACGGATGATAACGGGCTGATCACCCGGGCCAACATGATCGTGGGCACCACCCACAACCTGGGGCCCATCAACATGAGCGTGGATCAGGCCGCAAGATCCCTGATAAAAGAGGGCCACGTGGACGAGGGCATCTTAAACAAGGTGGAAATGGCGGTGCGCGCCTATGATCCATGAGTCTCCTGCGCCACACACAGCCTGGACGGCGGTGTCGCAATGGAAATGACCATCCGTGATGCAAACGGCAATGTTATTAAAACCTTCAGCAATTGAGAAAAAACGCCCATGTGCCTTGCCATTCCTTCGAAAATCGTGGCCGTTGACGGTGATACGGCCGTCATCGATGTGGACGGAGTGCGACGCGAAGCCAGCCTGATGCTGGTGGAAGACGTCTGCGTGGGTGATTACGTGATTGTTCATGCCGGCTATGCCATCAGCCGGTTAGACGCGGATGCGGCAGAAGAATCCCTGGAACTCATGCGTCAGGTGTTTACATGAGTCCGGTGGTTTCCGCCCGCAGACTGGATATCAAAGGTATTGTCCAGGGAGTGGGTTTCCGCCCCTATATCTATCAGCTGGCAGCCGCCCATGATCTGAAAGGATCTGTTATCAATACAGGTTTCGGGGTCCGGGTGCATGTGGAAGGCCGGCCGGAGAAGGTGGCCGGGTTCTGCCGGGCCATGGGCGGCCAGGGGCCCCCCATGGCCCGGATCACGGAAATCGCAGAACATCAGAGCCCGCCTGCCGGGTTTTCGGACTTTACCATCGGCCAAACAGACCGGGGCACGGCTTCGGACAACACATTTGTCTGCCCGGACACGGCAGTCTGCGCCGACTGCCTGCGGGAGATGCATGACCCCCGGGACCGGCGCTACAGGTATCCGTTTATCAACTGCACCAACTGCGGGCCCCGCTACACCATCGTCTATGATCTCCCCTATGACCGGCCGTATACCACCATGAAGCACTTTGAAATGTGCGATCAGTGCCGGGCCGAATACCATGATCCCTCCAGCCGGCGGTTTCATGCCCAGCCCAATGCCTGCCCGGCGTGCGGGCCCGGGGCGGTGGTTTGCAACAGCACGGGCCAAAAAATCCCGTGTGCAGATCCCATTGCCCATGCC
This sequence comes from Desulfobacteraceae bacterium, assembly GCA_021737045.1. Lineage (GTDB taxonomy): Bacteria > Desulfobacterota > Desulfobacteria > Desulfobacterales > Desulfosalsimonadaceae > Desulfosalsimonas. The sequence goes on from JAIPES010000044.1 coordinate 10,262, forward strand.
GCAGACCAGCTCAAAGCCGGCGCCATTGTGGCCATAAAAGGCCTTGGCGGCTTTCATCTGGCCGCGGATGCAGCAAACTGCGATGCCGTGGCCGGGCTGCGGCTGAAAAAGGGCAGGGCGGAAAAACCCTTTGCCGTAATGGCCCCGGGCCTTGAGCAGATCCCGACATTTGCCCGGATCCGCCCGGAAGAAGCGGATCTGCTCACCTCCAGCCGGCGGCCCATTGTCCTGGTGGAAAAAAAAGCGCCCGATGTTCTCTGCGATGCGGTGGCACCGGACAATCCCTGTTTCGGCGCGATGCTGCCATACACGCCCCTGCACCACCTTTTGCTTGAACACGGGTTTGCGGCCCTGGTGATGACCAGCGGCAATGCAGCCAAAGAGCCCATTGTCCTGGACAATGCGCATGCATTTTCTGCTCTTGGCGGGATTGCCGACTATTTTCTCATCCATGACCGGGACATCTGCGTGCGGGCAGATGATTCCATTGTGCGCCATGTGGCCGGCACACAGCGCGTCATCCGCCGGTCCCGGGGATATGCCCCGGCTCCCCTGGCTTTGAATCTCCGGGGCCCGCAAATCCTGGCCTGCGGGGCGGAGCTGAAAAACACGGTGTGCCTGGCCAAGGATAAAAACGCGTTTTTAAGCCAGCATATCGGGGACCTGGAAAATCCCGGGGTTTTTGATTTTTTTCGATCCACCATTGATCATCTCCGGGGTCTTTTCGACATCACCCCGGAGGTGCTGGCCCATGACATGCACCCGGATTACATGAGCACCCGCTATGCCATGGCCCAACCGGCAGTCAAACACGTGGCCGTCCAGCATCACCATGCCCATGTGGTGTCCTGCATGGCGGAAAACCGGATTTCGGATACGGTCATCGGCCTGGCTTTTGACGGCACCGGATACGGCACAGACGGCCGGATCTGGGGCGGTGAGGTGCTGGTGGCAGATGCCGGCGCATTTGTGCGCGCAGCTCACCTGCAATACGTGCCCATGCCCGGCGGCAATGCCGCAGTTGCCGACCCGCGGCGCATGGCCGCCGGGTGGCTGCATCAGGCATTTGGAAACCAGTGGGTGAACCTGGACCTGGAATGCGTCCGCAGCCGGGATCCGGAAGAACTGACCGTGATTTCCCGCATGATTGAAAAACAGGTCAATTCCCCTTTGACCTCGAGCATGGGCCGGCTTTTTGATACCGTGGCCGCGATTGCCGGCATCCACTCCGGGCCCGTGGAATTCGAGGGCCAGGCCGCCATAAAGCTGGAAGCCGCAGCCGGCGCAAATCTCGGCCTGCTGGATCAAAAGACATGCTACCCTTTCCAGCTTCCGGCAGAAATCGGCGGTGCAATTGAAATCCAGCCCCTGATCCGGGCGGTTGTTGATGACGTGCAGGCCGGCCGATCAGCCGCCGAAATCAGCCGCCGGTTTCATTCCACCCTGGTTTATCTGTTTTCCCAAATCTGCGATCAGATCCGGGCCCGTCAGGGCATCAGCCGGGTGGTGCTCACCGGCGGGGTGTTTCAAAACGCGTATCTGCTTTCGGCCATGGCCGGCCGGCTAACAGCCATGGATTTTGCGGTTTACACCCACGGCCTTGTGCCGGCAAACGACGGGGGCATCAGCCTGGGCCAGGCTGTTGCGGCCGCAGCAGCGATGCCATAGGCAGGACATGGAGCATACCCATCATTACAGGGACGGCAGACTCTGCCGCAGGCTGGCTGAACAGATCGCATCAATGTGCGCAGAAGACATCCGGATAATGGAGGTCTGCGGCACGCACACGGTTTCTGCGTTCCGTCACGGCATCCGCACCCTGCTGCCCCGGTCCCTGTCTTTGATTTCCGGGCCGGGATGCCCGGTCTGCGTCACAGACCAGGCAGAACTGGATGCGTTTATAGAAATCGCCAACATGCCGGATACGATTCTGGCAACATTCGGCGATCTCATGCGCGTGCCGGCCACCGGGTCCTCCCTGCAAAAGGAAAAGGCCAAAGGAAAAGACATCCGGATGGTGTATTCCACCATGGACGCCCTGGATCTGGCCCGGGCCAATCCGGAGCGGCAGGTGGTGTTTGCCGGCGTGGGCTTTGAAACCACCGCGCCCACCATCGCCGCCTCGATTCTGGCTGCGCATGCGGAAAGTTTGCGCAATTACAGCGTATACTGCGCCCATAAGCGGGTGCCCCCGGCCCTGGATGCCCTGATGCATCTTTCCGGCATTGAAATCCAAGGATTTCTGCTGCCCGGCCATGTTTCGGTGATCATCGGCGAGCAGGCCTATGCGGCATTTTTTGAAAAACACCGGATTCCATGTGTTATTGCCGGATTTGAGCCCGCAGACATGCTTTACGGCATTGGCCGGCTGGCCGAAATGATTGCATCCGGCACGCCGGGGCTGGAAAACGCTTACGGCCGGGCTGTTTCCGAACAGGGCAATCTCCGGGCCCGGCAGGTCATGGACCGGGTGTTTGAAACCACGGACGCCCTCTGGCGGGGACTTGGCCGGATTGCCGACAGCGGACTGGCCATTGGCGAGGAATTTGCCGATTTTGATGCGGCCCGGCGGTTTTGCGTAAATGTCCGGCCGGCTGCGGCCCCGGCCGGCTGCGCCTGTGGCGAGGTGCTCACCGGCAGATGCCTGCCGCCCCAGTGCCCGCTTTACGCCGGCGTGTGCACCCCTGCCCACCCGGTGGGGCCCTGCATGGTTTCAAGCGAGGGAACATGTGCGGCATACTGGAAATACAACCGATTATCAGACGGGTGGGGTAAATGAAAAACCATACCATTGCGCTGGACCACGGCAGCGGAGGCCTGCTTTCCCATGAGCTTACGGAAAAAATCATGCTGCCGGCATTTGATAATCCGGTGCTGTCCCGGCTCGACGACAGTGCGGTGATTGAGTCGCAAAAAGGGCGCATGGCGTTTTCCACGGATTCGTTCGTGGTGGATCCCCTGTTTTTCCCTGGGGGCAATATCGGGGATCTGGCGGTCAACGGCACGGTCAACGACATTGCCATGAGCGGGGCTGTGCCCTTGTATTTAAGTGCCGGGCTGATCATCGAGGAAGGCTTTGCCGTCCGTGACCTGGAAACAATCATCGCCTCAATGGCCGCTGCCGCCCGGCAGGCCGGGGTCAGCATTGTTGCCGGCGATACCAAGGTGGTGCCCCCGGGGGCGGCGGACAAGCTGTTTATCAATACCTCGGGCGTGGGCTGGATTGACGGGGATCTTGAAATTAACGCCGCCAATGCCCGGGCCGGAGATTGTGTTCTTTTAAGCGGCACCATGGCCGATCACGGCATGACCATCTTAAACCAGCGGGAAGGGCTGAGCTTTGATGCGGACGTGAAAAGCGACAGCGCCGCGTTAAACGGCCTTGTCGCGCGCATGCTTTCCGTCGCCCCGGACGGCATCCGGGTACTGCGGGACCCCACCCGGGGCGGAGTGGCAACGGCTTTAAATGAAATTGCCCTGGCCTCGGGCACGGGCATCCAGATCAATGAATCAAGCCTTCCGGTGCGCAAATCCGTATCCGGACTGTGCGAACTTCTGGGCATTGATCCTTTGTATGCGGCAAACGAGGGCAAGCTTATCGCCATTGTTGACAGAGCCTGCGCCGATGCCGTGCTTACCGCGCTCAGGCAGGACCCCCTTGGCACTGATGCCTGCATTATCGGCCAGGTCACGGCCGACCACCCCGGCCGGGTGGTCATGGAAACAGCCATCGGCGGCCGGCGCATCGTGGATATGCTCACCGGCGGTCAGCTTCCCCGAATTTGCTAAGGCAGCAAGGTAAACCAATTGTTTGATTTTATATCCGGTTCGGGTTATTCTGCAGCAGTGCCAAAAAATGGTCAGCTTATGGTAACCGATTTGCGGAAAAAAGGTGGCGGATGTCGTACATATTGCCGGTTGTTCTTCTTGTGATCGGTCTTTTGCTCCTGATCAAGGGGTCGGATTTTCTGGTGGAAGGTGCCGGTTCCATTGCCCGGAGATACAGGATTTCGGATCTGGTGATCGGTCTGACCATCGTGTCTTTCGGCACTTCGGCCCCTGAGCTGTTTGTCAATGTCACTGCAAGCCTTCAGGGCAATGCCGGTATTGCCATCGGCAATGTTCTGGGCAGCAACATCGCCAATATCCTTTTGATCCTGGGTGTATCCGCCCTGATTTACCCCCTGGCCGTGTCCCGCGGTACGGTATGGCGGGAAATTCCCTTTAGCCTGCTGGCTGCGGCGGTGCTTTGGATCGCCGCCAATGACCGGCTGTTAGACGGCTGGGCGTACTCGGATGTTTCCCGTTCCGACGGGTTGGTGTTTCTGCTGTTTTTTGCCATTTTTCTGTATTACTCGGCCAGCATTGCCGGAAACATCTCTGCCAACGGCCGGGACCTTCCCCTGCAGCAGCGCGGCATTGGCGCATCTCTGGGCCTTGTGGCCGCCGGTCTGGCGGGCCTGGCCCTGGGGGGCAAATGGATCGTGGACGGTGCCACACACATTGCCCTTTCCTTTGGGATGAGCCAGGAGATGGTCGGCCTGACCATCGTGGCAGTGGGCACTTCCCTTCCCGAGCTGGCCACCTCGGCCATGGCCGCCTGGCGCAAAAACGTGGAAATCGCCGTGGGCAACGTGGTGGGGTCCAATATTTTCAATATTTTTTTCGTGCTGGGCATCAGTTCGGTGATCAAGCCGCTACCCTTTCACCGGGGGGCCAACCTGGATATCGGCATGGTGGTGGTGGCCAGCCTGATTCTTTTTGCCACCATGTTTTCCGGCCAGCGCCGCCGCCTGGATCGCTGGGAGGGGGCGGTTATGCTGGTGCTGTATGCGGCCTACCTGGTATACGTGGTCATGCGGGGATAGCTTTGCGGCCGGCTATTCCTCTTTTTTCCGGTCTGCCTTGACCCCGATTTTGTCAAAGATTTTCTGCTTGATCTGTTCGTTGAACACATTCCACTTGTGCTGCTGGAAATCCAGGTCCCCGCTGCCGGAAAGAAATCCCACGGGGATGTGAAATCCGCCGGCAGACATTTTTCCGCCCCCGAAATACTTGCCGCTGGCGTCTTTTCCAAACACGTCCTTGATAAACTGGTCCGGGTCAATGGTGATCCGGTTTGTGCGCATGGAGCCGATCACCGCTTCCTCCCAGTTATCTCCGGTGACAATGCCGTAGACAATGGCCGTGTGCACGTTTTCCTCTGTGAGCAGAAAATCCGCGGCCTGGGGAATGGCGTCCCGGTCCTCGGCACGCAGGTAGCCCACCCCGGCAAAGCAGAAATTCTGGACGATTTCCCGGCTGCCCAGGGCCTTGTGAATCACCTTCATGGTCTGCCTGGACCGGGCCTGGTTCATGATTTGGGAAAGCAGGTCCCGGTCCCGGTACCTGGACAAAAATGCCGCTGCATGAAAATCCTGTTCACGGGCGTTGATAAACCCGTTTGTATCCGTGATAATGCCGTGGGTCAGGGAGGTGGCCATGAGGATGTGGTTTTTGTCCGAGGAGTTGATCTCCATGATGCCGTTTTCCAGATATTGGGCATAAATGGAGGAGGCTGCTCCGATTTTGGAGCGGATATCTTTGAACTGCGCCTTTAGCCGATCCTGCGGTTCATGGTGATCCACAATGATCAGCGGCGGCACGCCGGCTTTTTCCAAGGCATTGAGCAGGGCGCCGGCCGTTGTCCCCTGGTTGTCCAGAAAAACCGCTCCGTCATAGGTCTTTAGATCTATTGAACCCTCGCACCGGATCAGTTCAATGCCCATGAGTTTGACCAGGGCAATGTTTTGCTGATGGCTGATGCGGCCGCAGTAATAGATATCCGCCTGGATATCAAATTCCCTGCTGATGATCTGGTGGGCAAACCCGCAGGCAATGGCATCGGGATCCGGAAATTCCTGGAGCACCACCGCATGCTTCTGCCCCCGGAAAGAATCCAGGGCCGCGGCCATGTCCGGGCCTGCGCCACTGGTTTGGTCCGGATCGGTTTTTTCGGTCTTTTTAGTCTGCATTCTTTTTGTCTCCGGGTTTAGGGGTGGACGGCTCCCCGGGCAATTCCCGGGTTTTTTCCGTTTCAGACCGTTTTTCTGTTTCCTCGTTCATATCAGCGCCCAGCCGTTGGGCGGTTTCCGTGAGGTGTTCGCACACGGCATCCAGTTTTGCGGCCTTGCGGCCGGCTTCCACGGCCCGGTTTTTGGCCTCCACGGAGTCGCTGTAAAACTGCCGGATGTTTTCAGGATCATCGCCGGATTCAATGGCCCGGCGCCAGGCATCCATTTTTTCCTCTGCAGCGGATGAGGCTTTTTCGGCCTCCTGTTCGGCTGCTTTTTCCTTTTTGCGGATGTCTGCAAGCCGGTCCAAAACTGCTGCGATATCACCGGCCGTGCCGGCCTCGGGTTCGGCGGCCAGGTCAATGTCTTTTGCCGCCAGCATGGCCGCGGAAACCGGCAGCCGGGAAAGCAGATCCGATAGCGGGCCATCAAACAGGTCCACGGGCTGCTGCTGCTTTAGCTGAAACGGCAGAAAGACAATGGCTGCATCCTTGCTGTAAGCGGCCACGGCATCGCTGTCGGCCCGGGCCACGATTTCGGGCTCTGCCTCGATGCGGATTTCCGCAAGGGTTTCATTGATGTCTGAAACGGTTTTCCCTGTTGCCAGGGCATCTTCGCTCACATCAAGCACCCGGATTTTGGCTTTTTCCCATCCCGGGTTCTGGCGGATCATGTGGGCAAACAAAATCATCAGCCGGCTTGTGGCATCCCCGCGCCACCACACATCCATGCGCCGCTTTTCCGGCGGTATTTTCAGCAGTCTTTCCCATTGGGTTTTTTCTGCGGAAAACAGCAGGATATTGCATCCCCGGGCAAAGGCCGCCTGCAGGTAGAGGCCGAAGCGTTTGGTCCGGTGGGCGGACGGGCTGGACTGGCTCATGTCCAGCCAGTTGGTGATCATGGTGTTGGCGCGCAGCGGGCCGATGCCGTAGGCCTGGATAAGCGTTTCCATGGTGAGCCGAAAATTGGAGCCGGTCAGCACCAGGGCAAACACGTCCACTTCCAGTTCCCGGATGTCTTCCAGAAGTTGCTTTTCCGCGGCCAGGCGTTGATTTTCGGCCTCCGGGCCCTCGGTTTGCAGGATTTTCACCATGCTGGCAAACCCGCTGTCGCCCTGTATCCAGTCGGCCATTTGCAGCAGGGGTTTGCGCCGGTCCGGGTCATCTGAGAAAATCAGCAGGGCCGGCCGCCAGTTTCGGGGATGTTCCGGGTCTTCAGCCGCCCGGATCAGGTGGTTGCGGATTTGCTGGAACCGGTAGGACCTTTTGCTGTCGGCCCAGCGGGCCGGCCCGGCGGTGCGGATTAAATACTGGTAGATGGCAGACAAAAAGGCCAGGGCCACGATGCCGGCGGTCAGGTCAATGGCCAGCATAACCCCCAGGCAGGCCAGTCCGCCGGCCAGGCTCAGGCGCTTGTCGTAAAACCGAAACGTGGGCCGGAATGCCGGGCTTGCGGCTCGCGCCTCGAAAAAGGTGGCATAATTTAGCAGCCCGTAGGAAATCAGAAAAAACATGGACACCACAGGCGCCACCACATTGAGGTTGCCCAGGGCGATGGTGACAAAAGCGATGGCTGCAGAAAGCAGCACCGCGCGCCTGGGATTGTCCGCCGGCCCGGAGCCCTTGGCAAACAAGAGCAGAAACGGAAAAATCCGGTCTTTGGAAAGTGACTGGAGAATTCGCGGGGCCCCCATAAACGAAGCCATTCCCGAAGACAGGGTGGCGGCGATCACCCCTGCCAGCACCAGGGAATCAATGGCGGCAACCCGCTTCATGGCGTTGTAATCCGTTGCCAGGATGTCGCCGGGCAGGCTGCCGGCAAAAACAACCGCGGCTGCCAGGTAGATGACAATGGAGAGCCCCACTGCGGCAAACGTGCCATTGGGAAGGCTTTTGCCCGGGTCTTTCAGGTCCCCGGACATGCTTACCCCCTGGGTGAACCCGGTAACAGCAGGGAAAAAAATGGCAAAAATCACCCAGAAAGGCGGGCCGTTTTCCGGAGCGGCCAGATTCTGTGTCAACACCGCCGTGTCCCAGCGCAGAATGCCGCCGACAAAAAAGGACAAAATCGCGGCAAATAAAATCACCATGATCAGCGACTGGAACCGCGCGGCCCAGTCCGCGCCCAGCCAGGCAAAAATAAACAGCAGCACCACCGCGCCTGCGGCAATGAGCTGGGCATGCGCCCTTGTTGCAAAAGGCAGCAGTGCGGCCAGCACTTCCCCAAAGCCGATGCTGTAGAAGGCAATGGAGACCGACTGGGCCAGAAACAGCACAATGCCGATGGCACCGCCGAATTCCAGGCCCAGGGTCCGGGAAATCAGGTAATAGTCTCCCCCGCCCTTGACATTGAGGCTGGTGGAGATGGCCGCCAGGGAAAGGGAGGTGAGCACCGAGATGAGATTGGCCAGGGCAATGATGACAAGGGCCCGGATTAGGCCCGCGCTGCCCACCACATAGCCCAGACGCAGAAACAGGATAATACCGAGAATCGTCAGGATGCTCGGGGTAAAAACCCCGGAAAAGGTGCCGAGCGTTCCGGTTTTTTTACCTCCTGCTGCAGGTGGACTCATGTCCGCAAACCTCGCCGGTCCGGCTTCTAAATAGTGCCTGAACGAAAACCAGGTTTTCGTTCAGGAAATCCGAAATCCGAAGCTCGAAATCCGAAACAATGACCAAAACCCTAAATGCATCAATGACAGAAACATCCTGTTTTAATCTGTTGGTTTTTATCATTTGAACATTCGATATTCGTATTTGTTTCGGATTTCGGATTTCGATATTCGGGTTTTGGCTGAACAGGGTTTTCGTTCAGCCGCTAAATATATGAAGGGGGCTCTATGTCATAGAGCACGTTTTCAATGCCCGGAATTCCATTTATTGCTGCACTGATTTCATCGGTGATTTCTTTTTTTGTTTTTTCCCTGAGATATTCTTCGGTCTTAAAGCTGGTGTAGCCGCTTTTGCGGACATTCTGGGTTTCGGCCTTGATATAGACAATTCCGCTGGTGGCGTTGACCGATACCTTTAAATCGGGTTTGCAGTAATTTTCAATGGCTGCTTTGACCCGGGTGCTCAGTGCCAGATCTGCAATGGCTTTTCTTGAATCCGGGGTTGCGGCAAAAGTTTTTCGCCGGGCCGCGTGGCAGATGGTTTCGGCTGCGTCGGTAATGTTCATCCGCTTGATCCGGATGGTCATCGCATAGCTGTGCGGGTCTGTCAGATCCACCTTGTACAGGTAATGGGCCCAGCGCGCCCGGGTGCTGTCTTCTTCGGTAATATAGCTGATGGCCTCTTTTTCGCTGATATTGTGTTTCTGCCGCATAAAGGCAATGCGGTCGGAAAGATCTGCGATGATACGGATGTTTAATACGTGGGAGATATCAGGCAGCAGGATGTGAGAGCCGTGGCCGTGATAGACGATATTGTCGTCTTTTGCATGTTCCAGCAGTACCGCCTGGATATAGGAAAGGTATTTTTCCTTGCCCCGGGTAAAGCGCTCAAGAACCGAAGGCGCATCGTGAATGGACTGGATCAGTTCCTTTTCAGGAACATTGTAGCGATGGTTGGCTTCCTCGATCAGGGTTTCCCGGCTCAGGATCTTGTAGCCGAGAATTTCCGCCGTTTTTTCCGCAACTTCCTTGCCATGGCTGAAGCATCCGCGGGAAATGGTGATAATGGCCATGAACTTTCCTCCGTTTTCCTTGTTTTCTGATAAATAGCCAGTTAGACCCGGTGCAGCTTCTGTATCGGGCATGTTCGATGATCTCTTTGCATTATAATAATAACGCCCTGCTTTTAATGTCAAACGATTAAATGGGAGAGGCCCTGCCCTTCTTAATGCAAAAAATCAATCAACTGTTATTATTGATATAGAAGGATCTTGCCGGCTCAGGGGTCAAACCTTGATTATTGTCGTTTGTCAAAATAAAGGGCAAAAATCAGGATTGATCCCTCTATTGAACGGAGGGTGGAATGAAGGGCAAAAATCAGGGTTTGACCCCGCAGGGGGTGGTGCTGGATCTCGACGGGGTGATCACGCGGACAGCGGCGGTTCATGCCCGGGCGTGGAAGGACGTGTTTGACGCGTTTTTAAAGGAGCAGGACAGAGATTTTTCGCCGTTTGCGGATAAAGATTACCTCACCTACGTGGATGGAAAGCCCCGGTATGACGGGGTCAGCTCCTTTCTGGAATCCAGGGGCATTTCCCTTGCCTTCGGCGATCCCGATGATCCGCCCGGCGACCAGACCGTTTGCGGGCTGGGCAACAGGAAAAATGAGCGGTTCAACGGCCTGGTCCGCGGCGGCGGGGTGGAGGTGTTTGACACCACAGTGGCGTTGATAAAGGAACTGAAACAATCCGGGATCCGGATCGGTGTGGCCTCATCGAGCAAAAACTGCCGGCAGGTGCTCGAGGCCGCGGGACTGCTTGATTTATTTGAAGTGCGCGTTGACGGGGTGGTGTCTGCCGAACTGGGACTGAAGGGAAAACCGGCCCCGGATATTTTTATCACCGCCTGCGAAAAGCTCGGCGTGGCACCCGTGGATGCGGTGGTCGTGGAAGACGCCGTGTCCGGGGTGCAGGCGGGCAGAAACGGCGGTTTCGGCATGGTCATCGGCGTGGCCCGGGAAACCGATCCCGCAATACTGCTTCAAAACGGGGCCGACCGGGTGGTCCGGGATATGGGTGAAATCTCGCCGGCAGATATCCGCACCTGGTTTCAAACCGGCCTGCCGGAAGATCTCTGGTCTGTCACGTTTTACGATTATGACCCGGCCCTGGAAAAAACCCGGGAGACCCTGCTGACCGTTGGAAACGGGTATTTTGCCGCCCGGGGGGCCATGGAGGAATCCGCAGCCGGGGAAATTAACTACCCGGGCACCTACATGGCCGGGGTTTTCAATTGCCTGACATCAAAGGTGAGCGGCAAAGACATTGAAAACGAGGATTTTGTCAATTGCCCGAACTGGTTGCCGGTCAATTTCCGCATCGGCTCCGGACCGTGGATGGGCATCAACGCGGTCAAAATCGAATCCATCTGCCGGCGCCTGGATTTTCAAACCGGCATTCTGCACCGGGACATGACCGTGGCCGATGCCATGGGACACAGAACCCGGATCGTGTCCGAGCGGCTCATCAGCATGGCCGATCCCCACGTCTGCGGCCTGCGCTACAGCCTCACCCCCATCAACTACGATGAAACCATCACCTTGGCCGCAGCCGTCAACGGGGCGGTCATCAATGACGGAGTGGAGCGCTACCGGGATCTGGAGCAGCAGCACCTCACGCCCGTGGATCAGACCGGAGGCAAGGAAACCCTCCTGGTACGGGTGCGCACCACCGAGTCAGACATTGAGATTGCCGCCGGCGCCAGGGCGGCTGTGGTCTGCGGCGAAAAAATCCACCCGGAGATTCAACTGGCAGAGGGCCGTGGCGAGCTGCGGTTTTCGGTTCCTGCCCGGAAAAATCAGCCCGTTTGCATGGAAAAACTGGCCGCCTTCTGCACCTCGGCCGATGACAGCACACAAAACCCGGCTGCGCGCGTGTTTGCCGCCCTGGAAAACACAACTTCCTTTGATGCGCTCAAATCGGCAAGCATCCATGCATGGTCCCGCCTGTGGCAGGAAATGGACATTCGCGTATCCGGGGACCGGTTTTCCCAGAAAATGCTGCGCCTGCATATGTATCATCTTTTGGTCACGGCATCACCCCACAACACCGGCCTTGATGCGGGCATGCCCGCCCGGGGCCTGCATGGCGAGGCCTACCGGGGCCATATTTTCTGGGACGAGCTGTTTGTAATGCCCTTTTATGACCTGCATTTTGCCGATATTGCCAGATCTCTTCTCATGTACCGCTACCGCCGGCTGGATGCCGCCCGGGCCTATGCCCGGCAGCACGGATTTTCCGGGGCCATGTTTCCCTGGCAAAGCGGCCGTACCGGCACCGAGCAGACCCAGACCGTGCACTTAAATCCCCTGACCGGCCAATGGGGCCCGGATAACAGCAGCCTGCAGCGGCACGTGTCTCTGGCCGTGGCCTTCAATACCTGGCAGTATTTTCATATCACCCGTGATCTGGCGTTTTTGGAAGATTTCGGGGCTGAAATGTTTTTTGAGGTCTGCCGGTTCTGGGTTTCCAAGGCCCGATGGGACAAAGCCGCCGGCCGCTACCGCATCCACGAAGTCATGGGCCCGGACGAATTTCACGAAAAATATCCGGACAAAGACAAGGGCGGGCTCACAGACAATGCCTACACCAACCTCATGGTCCACTGGGTCCTGACCCGGGCTGCAGAAATTTATCACCGCCTGGGCGGCGAGGCCAGAGACAGGCTTTGTGAAAAAATCCGCCTGTCCGTGGACGAGATAGAAAAATGGGCGCAGATGGCGCAAAAACTCAACATTGTGATGCGCGACGGCCTGATCGCCCAATTTGACGGGTATTTTTCCTTAAAGGAGCTGGACTGGGATCATTACCGCAGCACTTACGGCGATATCCACCGCATGGACCGGATTTTGAAAAAAGAGGGCAAAAACCCGGACGCCTACAAGGCAGCCAAGCAGGCTGACGTGCTCATGGCGTTTTTCACCCTGGGCGAAGATGCGGTCAAAAAAATGCTGGCATCCATGGGCCATGGGTCTTTGGACAATCTTCTGGAGAAAAATTTCGATTATTACATGGCCCGCACTTCCCACGGTTCCACCCTGAGCCGGGTGGTGCACGCAGCCCTGGCCCGGCGCCTGGGCCGCAAAGACATTGCCTGGCAGTTTTACCAGGAGGCCCTTTCAAGCGATTACATTGACGTTCAGGGCGGCACCACCAAAGAGGGCATCCACACGGGGGTGATGGCCGCCACCGTGCTCATGGCCATGACCCTCTACGGCGGGCTGCGCACGGACAAAGATATTCTGTCGGTTGATCCCGGCCTGCCAAAACAATGGGAAAAAATCGCCTTTGGGGTCTGGTTTCAAAAAAAGCGCTTCTTATTTGAAATCACAAAAAACAAAGTTATTCTCATTATAGAAGGCCTTGAAGGGGAGGTCATCCCCTTGGAAGTGAAAGGAAAGACACATCATGTCCCCTGCGGCGTTAAAACCGCATTTCCTTTATAAGCATCCGGTTTATCCGTCACACAGGCCCTCAATATCCGGCTTTTTATCATCCTGAACCCTGACCCTTGAACTTTGAACTTTGAACCTTGAACCTTGAACCTTGAACCTTGAACCTTGAACCTTGAACCTTGAACCTTGAACCTTGAACCTTGAACCTTGAACCTTGAACCTTGAACCTTGAACCTTGAACCTTGAACCTTGAACCTTGAAC
>JAIPES010000045.1 GCA_021737045.1 Desulfobacteraceae bacterium
GCGTTTGCCAGGCGGCTGTACATGGCCGGCGGTGTGGCAGTGGACGGATCGGTTCCCCACACCAGTATCAGGTCTGCATTGTCCACGTCCGAATACATGTCAATGTGTCTGCAGCCCATGGTGAGCTTGGGGGCCAGCACGCCAAGGGAGGTGTAACACGGGGCCCCCACCCCGAAGGTGTTGGGCGATCCATAGGGGAACAGGATGCTTGAGGCCAGATAGATTTCTGAGCCCTTTAGCTGAAAGGCATCTTTGAACGCCCGCTCATAGGAGCCTGTGCCGGCATAAAACCCGGCGGCCTCGGGCCCGTACTGCTCCTTTATTTCCAAAAGTTTTTCCGCAATCAGGTCATAGGCCGCATCCCAGGAGATGGGCTCAAACTCATAGGTTCCCCGGGGCCCCTTGCGCTTTAGGGGATGGGTGATGCGCTTTTCCGAGTAAACGATTTCCTCCACGCTTCTGGCCATGGGGCACAACACCTGTCCCATGGGCGCGCCCGGGTCCGGCTCAAGCCCGACAATCCGGTCGTTTTCATCAAAACTGGCGATCACCCCGCATCCGGGGCTGTGAAAGCATAAACCGCAGATACCTTGCCGCTGTTTCAAAACTGACGCTCCTTGGATGATGCTTAATCGGCCTTTCTACAGCCAACCAGAAACTGAGAAGTAATTTGTTCCCACAGGTTTTCGGTTTTTCGGATTTTCCAGGAAACATTGCCCTGATCAGCAATTTCAAAGGGCGGATCAAACACGCCGAATTCCCCGGCAAACATCCGGCGGACGGTGTCAATGCCCCGCTTGCTGTAAGTGCTGCTGCCGTTTCTGCTGCCGCCCAGCCAGCGCTCGGGCGCTGAAAAGGCCGGATCCCAGGAAAACGGATCTGAAAAGAGAAACATGGCATCTTTCGGGCGCAGCACCCGGTTGACTTCCTCTAAATGCATTAATGGATCGGGCACCTTTTCAAGCACGTTGATGGCCGCCACACCGGAAAAATCCCGGCTCGCAAAGGGAAGCGCCAGGGCGTCGGCCACGATAAAGTCGATATTTTCAAAATGCCACCCGTTGTCAAAGGCCACATGCCTGTGCTCCGTGAGGTTGCCTTCCACCACAAGCTCGAAATCAAGGTTTTTTTCCCGCACGATCTGCCGGGCTTTGGCGATAAAGGCAAAGGATGTGTCTATCCCGATGACACGGTCATGGGTCTTGGAAAGCTCAAAGCTCAGGCGCCCCACGGCACAGCCCACGTCCAGGGCATCACCGCTTGTGGGAACAAAACTCTGGGACCAGACCCGGTAGGCGTCTGTAGCCCGGGCATCGGCCAGCAGGTCTCCAAAATGGCTCCACATATAGGCAGACAGCATAACCGGCGCATTATATCCGTTATTGGCGCCTTTTACCCTGGGGGTTTTTTCCGGGCGCAGGTTGGCAATGCCATCCTGAACAACATAGCCGCGCCCGCAGGCCGGGCAATTGAGTTTCCCGTCAATGATATCATCTTTGGCCACTCGGCTGATCTGCGTTTTCAGGGAATGTTCTTCCGGCAGGCAGTCCGGACAGATGAGTTTTTCTGCCACCCAGTGCTTCATTGATGCTCCTTGCTGCAATTGGTATTCTTTTTATGAGCAGGAAATAATAGCGCTGTTTGCTTTGATCTGCAAAAAATTTTTCCCCTTCAAAACAACAGGCACCTGTTTTGGACCAATAAGTTGACAATTCGAAGAAAGACGCGCATTGTTTAAACCAGCCATTAACCAAAAAGCTCGATTTTCGGCTTTACAGTCCAACTCCGAATTGATAAAAATAGTAATTATTTTTTTATATGCAAATCTTGATAGCACCGTAAAAAGTTCAAGATCAAGGCTTGCGCAATTTCGAAGAATGCAGCGTAGTTATCCGTACGTGAAATTCTGAGAAATTGCGCGTAACGCAGATATTGGACTTTTTACGGCGCCATCAATCTTGCCACAGCCCTTTGCAGCGGGCTCAGGAACTGATGAAAAACAAAATTCTCAATGGAGGTCAAAAGTGAAAAACACAATAAAAATCCTGCTGGCTTTACTCCTCGTAGTCGCTCTGATCGGATGCGCCGGGCAGACCCGGCAGCAAAAAGGCACCGGAACCGGTGCGGCAGTCGGGGCAGGCGTTGGCGCCATCCTGGGCCAGGTCATCGGCGGGGATACCGAGGGCACGCTGGCCGGGGCCGGCATTGGCGCAGTGCTCGGCGGCATTGCCGGAAACCGTATCGGCGCTTACATGGACCGCCAGGAACAGGCGCTGCAAAATGCCGTTGCAACTTCCGAGGCCGCCAGCGTCCGGCGTCAGCAGGATGTACTGGTTACCACATTTAAGTCAGAGCTCATGTTTGACTTTGATTCCGCCACCATCAAGCCTGGCGGAATGAATGAAATTGCCCGGGTGGCCAAGGTGCTCAACCAATACCCCCAGACCCTGCTTCGGGTGGAGGGCCACACTGACCAGGTGGGTCCGGAAGATTACAACCAGCGGCTTTCTGAACGACGGGCCGAAGCGGTCCAAAACGCACTTATCCAGCAAAATGTGGATCCCAGAAGAGTCAGTGCCATTGGCTATGGTGAAAGCCAGCCCATTTCATCATCGGATGCGGTCAACCGGAGAGTTGAAATTCGGATCACCCCCATCCGCCAGGCCGAAGGATAAAAAACCGGAAACCGGAAAAACAATAGTTTGATTTTTCCCCGGCATGCTTATTTTTCTCCAAAAAGCGAAAAGTTTTTCGCTATCTTGACAAACTCGTAAAAACTCGCTTTTCAGATGGTGCCGTAAAAGTTCAAGATCAAGGCTTGCGCGATTCCGAAGAATACAGCGTAGTTATCCCTAAGTGAAATTCTGAGGAATCGCGTATAACGCAGATATTAAATTTTTTACGGTGCCATCATCCTTAAACGCGGAGGAAAATGGCATGCACAAATATCTTGACCGAGTCATCGAATCCATCAGCCAAACCCACCAGGAACAAATCCATGGCGGGGGCAGGCATTACATAGAGGTTTGCCTCGGAAGCGCGGCCGAAAAGATGGGCTATGCGGATTTGGGGGAAAAATTCAAAAACACGTGGGCCATTGTTCCGTTAAAGGGCCCTGTATCCGGGATGAAAGTCCGCATTGACGGGCGCACCTTTGTCAATTATGCCCAGTTTGATTCCGGGCTGGCCGTGCCGGGCTATGTCACGGCTGACACGGCTCTGGCCCATCACCCGTATGAGGCTCAGCACAGCATGGTGCTAAACTGCGCCTGACGGATCAAAAAACACGGAAAAAATTCCAAATGGCATCAGCCGCGTCATAGTTTTCAAGGGCGCGGCTGTTTTTATCCCCTGGCGGCACCCGTGGTCCCGGCCAGTCGTGGGCCCAATCGTAAATGGTATGCAGCACGATGCGGTGGTCGCCTGTCATCCATTGCTCCACCAAAACCCGCCCGTTGCCCAGGAAATGCTTCCCGGCTTCGCCCCTGCACTGGTTCACGGACTTCCAAAAGTCCACAGTATTGGCAACCGACATAAATTCCCGGCTTTTATGGTTGCGGGAAGGTCCGCCGGAATAGGGAATGGTTTGGTCGTTGAATCCGTGAATGACAAGCACGGGAAGTCCAAAGGAAGGCCGCACAATCTGCTGCCACACACCTTTTTCCGCCTCCCGGCTGCCAATGGCGCCCGAAACCACGGCCAGACCCGCAAGACGTCCGGGTTTTTCCGCCGCATACAGACAGGCCAGCATGCCGCCGTTGGAATGGCCGGCCATGTAAATGCGGTTTGAATCCACTGAAAAACGCGAACGCGCGTCATCTAATACCGTTTCAAGAAAGGCCACATCATCAATGCCGTCTTTCTGCGCCTTGCCACAGCAGTGCCCGGCATTCCAGTGCTGCAAAAACCCGAAAAGACCGATGCCGTTGGGATAGACAACAATGAAGTCCTCCCTGTCGGCCAGGTCGCTGAAACCCGTGAGCCGCTCCATGCTTTTGGCGGTTTCAAAAGCCCCATGCAGCATTACGAGCAATGGCAGCTTTCCGCGACCGGCTGATCCGGCCGGCAGATGCACCCGGTAGCTGCGGCGAAATCCCATGTCCCGGATATCAACCTTGATGGTCTCGCTTTTACCGGCCGCCAGGCGCACCGGGCCTGAACCGCTCATACAGCCCCAGGCAAGCAAACATGCGCCAGCAGCCGTCCATACCAGTATTTTGAATAAAACCACCCCCGCCCTCCCCTGCTTTTAAAATGAAAAATCTTGCCCCAGGCACATCATTTTTCCGGATATCGTTGCCATCCCCTTTTTCTTGAGAACTTATGCGCATTGCCCCGGGCGGTTATGCTCACCCCCTTTGGGGATTCCGGTCTGAAAAAAATCTCAGCCGCTGACCTCGTCAAAAAGCTTTTCATATATCTGCTGATCAGAACTGCTGAACAAAACAAAGCGTACATGCGTTACCGATTTCAGAACCGCCAGGTGTTCAATTATCGTGTTTATGGCAATCCGCGCAGCCGGTTCCGGCGGGAATCCAAAGGCCCCCGTGGAAAGGGCCGGAAAAGCAACCGACCGCAGGCCGTTTTGTTCTGCCAACTGCAGGGCATTACGGTAGCATTCCGCCAGCAGGTGATCAGAGGGATTGTCCCTTCCGTAGACCGGTCCCAGACAATGAATCACATGACGGTTGGGCAGATTATGCGCACCGGTGATCACCGCCTGGCCGGGATCGATGGGCGCCAGCGGCCGGCACTCTTCTTCCAGGCCGGGCCCGGCAGCCCGATGGATGGCGCCGGCCACGCCGCCGCCCATCAGAAGACCGGCGTTGGCCGCATTGACAACCGCATCCATGTCCGGCTGGTTTGCAATATCGCCCTGCACGCATTCCAGCGTTGCGCCGTGAAAATTTTTTTTGGTCATAAGCCCATTCCTCCCTTATTCTTTTGGGTGATGATTTTGGCAGGGGCGGCGGGGCCTTCCCCTTTTCCCAAAAATCTGCAGGGTTTCTTGCGTATCGGTTGACCTGCCGAAGGTCAAAACTTGATTGCACTCATTTATGAAGATTACCATTCCGGAAAGGGCGGGCAAACCTTTTTGCCGTTATATTTGAAAATGGGATTTACCATACACGTCTGCTATACTGCAGAAAAGCAAGCGAGTCTTTCACACAGACCAAACCTATGTGGCCGCAATCAGATCAAAAGGATGGTGTTTGCATGTCAACGAATCAGGCAAAACCAGCAGCCATGGTAACCGGCGGTGCCCAGGGCATTGGCCGGGCCATTGCGGAGCGATTCATAAAAGACGGCATGAACGTTCTGATCGCAGACTGCGACGAAGAAGCCGGCCGAGAAACCGCAGCTGAGCTTGAAGAACAAGGAAATCCGGCTGCTGTTGCCTGCGACGTGGCCGCGGAACCGGACGTGGAAAATGCGGTTGCCGAAGCGGTGCTCCGGTTCGGCCGGCTCGACGTGCTGGTCTGCAACGCAGGTATCACCGATTCATTCGGCGTGCCGGTCACGGAACTGGCCCTGGAACAATGGCGGCGCGTGATTGATGTGAACTTAACCGGCTGCTTTTTGTGCGCAAAGCACGGGGCGCCCCTTTTGGCCAAAACCCGGGGGAGCATCATCAACATCGCCTCCACCCGGGCCCTGCAGTCCGAACCGCACACCGAGGCCTATTCCGCCTCAAAGGGCGGTGTTGTGGCCCTCACACACGCACTGGCTGTTTCCCTGGGCCCGAAAGTGCGCGTCAACGCCATCAGCCCGGGCTGGATTGAAACAGCAGATTGGCAAAAAAAGAGCAGCCGTTCAGCCCCGCAGCTTTCCCAACAGGACCACTCACAGCATCCCGCTGGCCGGGTGGGCGTGCCCGGGGACGTGGCCGCACTGGCCGCCTGGCTGGCCTCAAGCCAGACCGAATTTGTAACCGGGCAGAATTTTGTAATCGACGGCGGCATGACCCGGAAAATGATCTACGCGGAGTAGAAAAAAGAGATAACCGGCAGATCGGCCTTCAAACGGGTGTCAGGTGCAATGTCCTGCATCCTTCCGATAGTCCGGCTGACGGGCTGATAAGCCGTAATGTGTTTCTTGAAACCCGGAGCGTTGAGGCCATATCCTTAATTGTAATGGATAGCGGCACGAGATAGTCTTCTTTTATCATATTGCCCGGATGTGTCGGACCGGACGTCTATTCACCTTCCGCATTGATACACCCAATACCGGTCAGAGTGAAGCAATAAGGTTGCAATTGGGTATCCTGTCCCGGGAATGCCATGGGAAGAGAGCGGACATTATAACTTGGCTGTTGCGGTGCGGGACTATTCTTCCCGCGACAGTTCAAGCATAAGCAGATCACTTTCCGGTGCCGAACCAAAAGCGGCAGGCCGGCCCTTGCCGCTTGATTTATCACGGATACATAGCTTGAGCTCATTGCCACTACATTCATATATCCCTTTCACCGGCACTTGGGCGTCCAGCTCGGAAAAACTCAAATGATGAGGAATAGCTGCATTGTTTACTGTAAAAAAATAGCTATCGCCATCGTTTTCCCGCCAGGGGCTCTTGATCAGCATTTTGTTTCCCGAAAAAACAAATTTCATATCTTTAACCCGCTTTGCCGCTCTTCCGTCCTTCTCCGCGGACTTTACAATCCAGCGGCCTTCCAGGCAGGGGGCGGCGTCTGTTTTTTTTGAACACCATGACGGGGCTTTCTTGCTCCGTTTGAAGCAAAACCGATTTTTCCGGAATTCTCCTGCTTTCAGGTGCCGATCAACAATTTCCTTCAGACGGTCCGGGGTCATATGCGGATGATTCATCGGGACACCAAGGGATTCGGGATGCAGCCAACAAAAACAGAATGAATCCCTGTCGATCTCTTCAAAGACCCCGAGAATATATCTACCGGTAATCTTTCCAAGATCTTCACTGTCTCCCTTCTCTTTGGCGGCAAAGCTATCTATTCTGAATTGGCCGACCCTTTGGCCGCAAGCCTCAGTCAAAAACCCGGTCGCAGTAAGATTAAATCTCAGTGGAGCTCCCACAAAATCAGATGCCTGTTCGTATTCGATTTTATAGGTGTATTTATCCCGCTCCATTATCAGTATCCGGCAACTACCCTTTGCGGACCTGTCCCTGTTTGTCCAGTTTCCGACAAGACGCTTATCAACCGGGATATCTTTATGGTTTGCGTACGGTACGGAAAACAGACAGGCCGGCAGCAGCCCGGCGGCAAAAATTACCACTGCAAATTTGGCAAAGTACTTTATATTCAGCAAAACCGGCTCCTGTTCGGGACCTCGGCGTCCGGCACGGCCAGGATAATAGCCCCGTGCCCGCAATCGAATAAGGTTATTTCATGCTTCCCCTCTCCGCCTACTGGAGGTACAGGTAAGGTATAGGAACTTGCTTTTGATGGCACAATGCATATCAAAATCCCGCTTGTGTGCAAATTTTTTTTGTTCCTTGATCTTATATTCCCTCAAAAGGAAGGCGCTCAGGATGTCAGCAGAATAAAAACAATGATAATCAAAATTGATGGTGCTGTAAAAAGTTTTAAAACGGATATCACCGTCAACCACTAAAGAGACAACTTATTGATTTTACTTAACACTTAATCACTGAAAACTTAACACTGCCTGTAAAAAAGACTTTTTACAGGCTTATCAAAATTATTTGGTTAACGGAAATCAGTTAAAGACCGGTATCATGCAGGATTGTCAGAAACCCGGCATTTCCGGGCCTGCATGGGCGGGACGGGACTTAATGCTACACTGCCCGCTGGCCCGGGGCAGGACCATTAACCGGGGGTCCGGCAAAGCACTGGGCCTTTAGCATCCAGTCTCTGGCGGTTTCGCCTGTGATTTCAAGGGCTGTGTCCTCCACGTGCCGGCGCTGAACAACCACCAGGCAGAAATCTTCGGCCGGGCCGGTGATGCGGTTTTGGGCGTCTTCAGGGCCCCAGGTCCACAAATCCCCGGACGGGGCGGAGAGTTCCACGCGAACCGGGTTTGGGGGCACTTCCAGGCCCCGGTTGATGTAGGTCCAGCCAAAGGTTTTCACACCCAGATGGGCGATATGGCGCAGGCGGTCTTTGGGTGTGCGGCCGATGCCCAGGGTGTCAAAAACATCCTGGCCGTGGGCCCAGGTCTCCATGAGCCGGGCCGTGGCAAAGGACAGCGCGCCCATGGGCGGGCCGTACCAGGGCAGGCGGTCTTTTGGCCCGCACTTTTGAAGGGCATCGAGCATAATACCCCGCCGGGTTCGCCACCAGTCCATGAGCTGATCCGGGGTCAGGTCCCGGCCCACCTGCTCCAGGTGCTTTTCAAATGCCGCAAAATCAGAGATTGCCTCTTCCAGGTGCTTGTTGAAACCCTCCGGGTCTGTGGCTGCAAGGGCCGCCCGGTCGTCAAAATAAGCCAGATGCCGAATTTCATCCTTGATACACCAGGTCAGAAAAGGGGTGGAAAGCTCCCACTGCTCCGGCTCCAGCCCGGCCACCAGGTTGTCGAGCTCTTCATGCTCTGCCTGCAGATCATTACAGATCTTTTCCATTGTCTTACCCCCCTGCTCCCGGTTTTCTGTCATCTGTCCTCGGTCTTCGGTCTTCCGCCCGCTGCCTTCCGTCTTCTAACCCCTTATACCGCATAACAGCCTTTTACTTTCCCTTAAACCGCGGCTGCCGCTTTTCCATAAACGCGGTAATGCCTTCGATTGCATCTTCGGTGGAAGACACCGCCCGGATCTGTTCGACCAGGTAATCCAGGGCCTGCTCAAAGGGCATGTCGCGCATATGGTAAAACGCCTGCTTGCCAAGCTTCATGCCAATGGGGCTTTTCTGGCAGAGGTTGTCCAGAATTTGACCGACTTCTGCATCCAGATTTTCAGAGGGCACCACCCGGGTCACCAGACCCATGTCCAGGGCCTGATTTGCGCTGAGTTTTTCGCCCAGCAGAATCATTTCCATGGCTTTTTTGGTCAGCACGTTTCTGAAAATAAGGGCGCCGATCATCATGGGCCATAGCCCCACGTTGACCTCAGGGGTGCCGAACCTTGCCGTGTCAGCAGCCATCACAATATCGCAGGCCAGCATAAATCCGGTGCCGCCGGCCAGACAATAGCCGTTTACCCGGGCCACGGTGGGCTTGGGATAACCGGCAATGCGCTTGAGCAGATCCGCGTACGCCTGCTCCGGGCGGGTCTGCTGGTTATCGGAAGACCCGCCCAGGTCGGCGCCGGAGCAGAAGGCCTTTTGTCCGGCACCGGTGATGCAAACCGCCCGCACGGATTGGTCTTGTTCAGCCGCATCCAGGTGCTGGTTAAACAGCCCCACCAGTTCGGGGCTGATGGAATTGCGGCGGGCTTCCCGGTTGATGGTCAGCCATGCCGCACCGTTTCTGACTTCATACAGGAGTTCATCGCTCATGGGTTTGTCCTTACGCGTCTGGTACAATGGATGCCGGCATTTCAACAACCTTTGCCCTCAAATACTCGCCCAGGGTTTTGGCCTGGGGATCGCTTCGGAAGGATGCGGCCACCCCGTCGCCCAAAATACCGTGAATGTAGAAATTGACCGCCAGCAGGTTGGCCAGCTCAAAGCGCTCGATTTCATAGGGTGCGCAATCAGGCAGCAGTTCCTTTAATTTTTCGGATGTCAGAAATTCCCGCAGAAATGCGAAAGCCTCAGGGGTTTTGGCCCAGACGCCCAGGTTGGCATTGCCGCCCTTATCTCCGGATCGGGTTGCAAACACCCTTCCCATGGGCGCCTGCACCATGGGACCTTCCGGGACCGCCGGCAGACTGATCTTTTTGGGATGCCCATCAACGGGTTCAGCATCCGGGGCTGCACATTGGACTTCCAGTTTTTGATCCCCAATTTCCACGACCTGGGTCAGGTGCTCCATGGACACCAGGCTGGGCCAGTGCACAACAGTCTGGGTTGCTTTGCCCGGCGGACTGGTGATCGTAAAACCGGGAATACTGGCAAGGACAAGTTCCACGACCTTGTTTGAAAAACGACTGGCGCGTTTTGCATCCTGGTCCATCACTGTGATGCGCAGAAAAGCAAATGCCTCATCATTGGAAGGGGGATCACACTTGTCTGAGCGGATCAGCTGCACATCAACGGTCTGAAACTGCTCTTTTCCCCCAATGCTGTCAAAAAGCGTGTCTTGGACAATTTTGGCTTTTTTTTCAATGTCTAAACCGGTTAACACCACTGTCATGCTGTTTTTATGTCCACCCAGGGTATTGATGCACACCTTGGTGGTGGCCGGCGGAGGGCTGCCGCGCACGCCTGATGCCAGAACCCGATGGTTTCCCTGGTCTTCAAGCATCAGGGTGTCAAAATGCACGGTCACATCCGGGGTCAGGTAGGCGGGTGCTGCGATTTCATAGAGCAGCTGGGCTGTGACCGTACCCGTGGATACCAGGCCGCCGGTGTCCGGATGCTTGGTGATCGCAAAACTGCCGTCTGAAAAAATTTCAGCTATTGGAAAGCCAACGTTTCGAAATGAGGGGACTTCATCAATAAAAGAGTAGTTGCCCCCTGTGGCCTGGGCGCCGCATTCAATCACGTGCCCGGCGGCATAAGCCCCGGCCAGTCTGTCCCAGTCTGTTTGGCCCCATTTAAAATGCCAGGCCGCCGGCCCGGCAGCCAGGGCAGCGTCAGCCACCCGGCCGCAAACCACGATGTCCGCCCCCTGTTTGAGGGCATCTGCAATGCCCCATCCTCCGAAATAGGCATTGGCGGTAATGGGAACGGCTCCGGCCTGCTTTAAGCTGACATTCTTATCCATGTGAACAAAGGCTTCGCCCCGGTCCTGCAGATCTTCCAGACGCTCCATGAGATTATCCCCGGTAATACAGGCGATTTTTGGATGCAGGCCCAGCAGATCAGCGGTTTCTTCAAGCTTTTGCGCCAGTGCGGCAGGATTGAGCCCTCCGGCATTGGACACCACCTTTATGCCCTTTTCAAGGCACTGGCCCATGATTTCTTCCATCTGATTCAAAAAAGTCCTGGCATAGCCCCGGTGCGGATCCTTTAACGTGTCCTTGAGCAAAATGGCCATGGTCAGCTCGGCCAGATAGTCGCCTGTCAGAACATGAACAGGCCCGCCCTGGACCATTTCCCTTGCAGCCGAAAGCCGGTCGCCGAAAAACCCGCTGCAATTGGCCACAATCAGTTTTTCATCTGCTTTTGAATGACTCATCAATCTTCTCCCTTGTCCTGCTCTGCCGCAACTGTCACCAGCACCTGACCGGGTTTGACCTGATCTCCGGCTGCTGCTGCAACCGATTCAACGGTCCCGGAAATGGCTGCGGCAAACTGGTGCTGCATTTTCATGGATTCGATCACCAGCAGCGCCTGGCCGGCCCCGACCCTTTGTCCAGGGCTGACCCGCACTTCCACGATTACCCCGTTCATGGTGGAGACCACATCTCCGCCTCCTGCCGTATCCTGTGCGGATTTGGCCGTGTGAAGCGTTTTGTCCTCAAATACAAAATGCCCGGATCCGGCATCCACAAACAACTGGTTATCGCAAAATGCATATCCGGCTTTCCTGCGAACCCCGCCGTCAATGTAGATGACACTGTGGTCATCTGCCCGCACCCATTGCAGGGTCACCTGCCGATCCTCTTCGGGTTCCGCACTTTTTGCATCTGCTGCATCTTTTGCGGCCATTGAAACCTCAAACCGGGCGTCTTTTCTGACCAGGGACAGAGAATAATCTGTTTCATCGCAGCTGAGCACAAAGTTGTACCGGTACGGCGCCGGATTATGCCATCCGGCATCCCGGGTTTGAGGGCAGCGGCCCTGGTAGAAAATCATGGCGGCAAGGGCCAGGGTTTTGTCTGAAAGGGCATTTTTTCCCATACTGATATCATCTGAAAAATGTTTTTCAATAAAAGCGGTTGTGGCCTCTCCTTTTGCAAACACCGGATGATTGACAATGCGCTCCAAAAACAATTTATTGTTGTTAAACCCCAGAAGAACCATGTCACGCAAAACCAATGCCAGGCGCCGCCGGGCCTCATCGCGGTTTTCGCCCCATGCAATGACCTTTGCCACAATGGGATCATAGTGTGCTGCCACTTCCCGGCCGGCTTCAATTCCGGAATCCACACGCACGCCCTCCCGTTCCGGGACCTGGCAGGCCAGAACCGCTCCGGTCTGGGGCAGGAACCCGCGGCGGGCGTCTTCGGCATAGAGCCGTACTTCAATGGCATGGCCCAAAAGCGTTATCTGATCCTGGAACAGAGGCAGTTTTTCACCGCAGGCCACCCGGATCTGCCAGGCCACCAGGTCCTGGCCGGTAATCATCTCCGTGACCGGATGCTCCACCTGAAGCCGGGTATTCATTTCCAGGAAATAAAAATTTTTGTCCGCATCCACCATGAATTCCACCGTGCCCGCACCCAGGTAGTTGCAGGCCCGGGCCGCATTGACCGCGGCCTGCCCCATTTTTTCCCGCAAATCCGCATCCACAAATGGTGACGGCGCTTCTTCCACCACCTTCTGGTGCCTTCGCTGAACCGAGCAGTCCCGCTCGCCCAGGTGAATCACGTTGCCGTGCGCGTCTGCGAAAACCTGGATTTCAATGTGGCGCGGCTCCACAATGGCCTTTTCCAGGATCAGTTCATCGTTGCCGAATGTGCTTTTGGCCCCTGCCCGTGCCTCTTGGATTCCGGAGGCCAGATCCCCGGTTTGGGTGATCAGGCGCATGCCCCGGCCGCCGCCGCCCGCAGAAGCCTTGACCATAAGGGGAAGGCCGATTTTTTCCGCCTCAGACAATAAGACTTCATCTGTCTGGTCCTTTCCGTGATATCCGGGAATGCAGGGCACGCCCGCAGCCACCATGGCCTCCTTGGACAGGCGCTTGCTTCCCATCAGTTCCATGGCATCGGCGCCAGGACCTATAAAGACCAGGCCGGCGGCTTCACAGGCCCGGACAAAGGCCGGGTTTTCCGCCAGAAACCCGTATCCGGGATGAACGGCAGTGGCCTGGCTTTTTTTGGCAGCTTCAAGAATGTTGTCAATGGACAGATAGGATTGGGCCGCCGGGGCACCGCCGATGCACACGGCCTCATCTGCTGCGTCCACGTGCATGGCGTCTGCGTCTGCTTCGCTGTAGACCGCAACAGTGGGAAAGCCTTGGTTGCGGGCTGTGCGAATCACCCGCACGGCGATCTCGCCGCGGTTGGCGATCAGAATTTTATGAATCATGGGTTTTCTCCTTACATGCGGGCAATGCCGAAGGTGTTGGGTTTGACCCGGCGGATTTTTGCCTCATGGCAGATATCGAGCACAAATCCCAGAATGCTGCGGGTATCACGCGGATCAATCAGCCCGTCGTCCCACAGACGGGCCGTGTTGGCCAGGGCATGGGAGCGTTCTTCCAGGGCCTTTCGGGTATCGGCCTCGATCTGGTCCAGGAAATTTTCATCCACCTGCCCCATTTTTTCCATACGGGCGTGGGCCACCTGACGCAAAACACTGCCGGCCTGGGCCGGTCCCATGATGGACACCACGCTGCGGGGCCAGGCAAACACGAAATCCGGGTCCATGCCCCGGCCGCACATGGCGTAGTTGCCGGCACCGTAAGAGCCGCCCACAATAAATGAAATCTTTGGCACTGTTGTGTTGGTCACAGCCTGAATCATCTTTGAACCGTGCTTGATAATGCCCCGGCTTTCAGCTTCGGTTCCCACCAGAAACCCGGTGGTGTTGTGGAGAAAAACCAAAGGGGTGTCGGACTGCTCGCAGAGCTGCATGAACTGGGTGGCCTTGGCAGCACCGTCTGAGGTTATGGGGGCGTTGTTGCCCAGCACCCCGCAAGCCTGGCCGTGGACTTCCATAAAAGCGCACACCGTGCCTGCGTCATAATCGGCCTTGAAATCCAGGATATCGGATCCGTCTGCAATCCTGGCCATGATTTCCCGGCAGTCATAAGGCACCTTGGGATCCACGGGCACAATGCCGATCATTTCTTCCGGAGGACAGACCGGAGCGGCATAATCTTTTTGGGACAAGGCCGGCAGGTTTTTATTCCATTGAATTTTTTCCATGATCTGCCTGGCAAGCCGGATGCCGTCGGCGTCGTTTTCCGCCATGTAATCCGATACGCCCGATACCTGGC
The DNA here is from genome assembly GCA_021737045.1 of Desulfobacteraceae bacterium. GTDB lineage: Bacteria > Desulfobacterota > Desulfobacteria > Desulfobacterales > Desulfosalsimonadaceae > Desulfosalsimonas. The sequence goes on from JAIPES010000045.1 coordinate 14,145, forward strand.
AGTGCAGTTCCGCCCCGCCGATTTCCTCGTCTGTGGCAATCTCGCCTGTGGCGGCCTTGAGCAGGGGCGGGCCGGCCAGGTAAACTGTGGACTGGCGCCGAATCATGACAATATAATCGGAAAGTCCGGGCTGGTAGGCCCCGCCGGCGGTGGCACTTCCGTGAACCACTGTGATCTGTGGAATACCGGCCGCCGAAAGCCGGGCCTGGTTGGCAAAAAACTTTCCGGAAGCGCCGAACATGTCCCCGGCCTCCCGCAGGTCCCCGCCTGCGCTCTGGGCCAGGACGATAAAGGGCATTTTCTTGTTTAAGGCAATCATCTGCATGTTCATGCGCTTTTCCGCCCCGTACCGGGAAATGCTGCCGCCCTTGGTGAGATAATCATCCACGTAAATGGCGCACCGGGTGCCTTTGACATAGCCGATACCGGCAATGCAGGTCCCGCCCGCAGCAGAGCCGTCCGTGTCGTTTCCCTGCATGTAGCCGGCCAGGCTGTAGAGTTCCAGGAAAGGAGCGCCGGGGTCCAGAAGCAGGTTTAAGCGCTCCCTGGGGCTGATGTAGCCCCGCTTCCGATATCGCGGAATTTTGGCCTCGGCGGTTTCGAGCACCCGCTTTTCAATTTCTCTTACCTGGGCAACACCTGCCTCCATGTGCTCCCGGTTGGCCTGGAACTCCGCGGACCGGGGTTGAATCCGGGATTTAAAAACTGGCATGAGCTGTTCCTTATGGGTTCAAGGTTCAAGGTTCAAGGTTGAAGGCACCGTAAAAAGTCTGATTTCAGATGGTGCCGTAAAAAGTTCAAGATCAAGGCTTGCGCAATTTCGAAGAATGCAGCGTACTTATCCGTACGTGAAATTCTGAGAAATTGCGCGTAACGCGGATATTGGACTTTTTACGGCGCCATCAAGGTTACAGAATCATCTTTGAAATCACCTCGTTCATGATTTCATGGGTGCCGCCGCCAATGGAATAAATCCGGTTGTCCCGGTACAGACGCTCCACCAGGTGACCCCGGACAAACCCGTATCCGCCGAAAATCTGGGTGGCGTCAAATGTCACCCTGTTTGCCACCTGGGAGGCAAAATTTTTGGCCATGGAGACTTCGGCAACCTTATATTCCCCGGCATTGACCATGGCTGCCACCCGGTAGGTAAACTCGGAGCTGGCCTCCACCCGGGTGGCCATTTCCGCAATCTTGTGGCGTGTCACCTGGAAGCCGGTCAGTGTTTTTCCAAAGGCTGTGCGCTGCCTGGCATATTTGATGGCTTCTTCCAGGCATATCCGGGAAATCATGGTCGTCCACAAAAGGCGCAATTTCTTTTCGGACAAACTCACGAACCGCCTTTCGAAGCATGTCGTGCTGTTTGCCAAAATACTTCTGGTAAAAACGACTGTCTGCGGGATTATCCATTTTTTCCCCTTTGGCCGCGGCGCTCAGGCCCTGTGTCTGTTTTTTCCAAAGGTCTGATCCAGCTGCCCATGTCCGCATACTGGCGGGTAACCTGTTTGAGCTTTGTTTTATCCTCCCCGAATTTTTGCTTCATCTGCTGGAGCCACTGCCCGTGGGAAAGAGCGTCCTGCTGTGTGAGCAGAAGTTCGTGGGAGGACGTCCCGATGTGAAAAACAGGAAACAAACCGCTTGTATCAACCTTTCCTTCGTTGCTGCACAGCATGCACCTGACCCTGTTATTTTCGTAAAACCGGAATGTATCTCCTCCGCAAAGGGGGCATCCGGGCGCAGAATCTTTAACCGGATCATTAAACAATGCGTTTGCAAGTCCGCTGATCAGCGGCTTGTTTGCATCCTCCAGTGCGGCCTCACCCGGCATTGCGCCATAAAGAATTTCACTTGCCTTGATCTGCATCTGAAACAGGGTCATAAAGGAGTCGATCTGCAGCTTGGTGCTTCCTTCCTTTCCCTCGATACCCGCAACTCCGACGCCGACTGCCGGCTTTCCCCAGATTTCTGCATTTCTTGAATAAAAGAAAAGGATACGATCGGCCAAAAGTTTCAGTGAGGCGTTGGCCCCAAGACAGTAGGTTGGTGCGGCCACGATAAAGGCATCAGCTTCGGCAAATGCGTCAATTACAAGGCCAAGGTCATCTTTTAACGGACACTTGTTTTTGATCAGACACATATAGCAGCCCCTGCACAGCTTTATATTAAAATCAGAAATCCGCAGAAGGTTTAGTTCATGAGGCTCTTTAATCTGGCCGCTGATCATTTTTGCAACGATCTCGCAATTGCCCAGCTTTCTTGGAGAACCTATCAAAGCAAGAATTTTTTTCATTTTTTCCCTCTCCCCTCCTGATCCGGATCTTCGAACAGGTTGCTGACCCCGCCTGCGATAAAGGCAACCGCATCCCTGCCGATATCGGTAAGATCTTCTGCCCGGTCCTGCCAGAGAAGATAATGGTAGGCCACCCGCTCATAGATGCCCATGATGCTTACGGCAATGACTTCAGCGGAAAACCGGCCCTTGAACGCCACGGCCTGGTTGCGGCTGACCGTGTTTAATGCCTGCAGTACATCGCTGGTGCATTTATCAAAAATCAACTTGCGGCGCTGCTCCACAAGGTCGCTTTTGCCCACCGACTCCCGGAACAAAATCGCTGTCTGCTCCGGGTAATTGGCGCAGAAATCTTCAAAAAAGGCATGCCCCGCCCGTTGAAAACCCTCAAGGGTGCCCCCGTGTGCCTTAAACTCCCGGCCCAGAATGGATCGCAGCAGATAGCCGATCTCGTCCATCATCCGGATCAGCAGATCCTCCTTGTTTTTGAAGTAAAAATAAACCGCGCCCACTGATACTTCAGCCGCATCGGCAATCTGCTCCATGCCGGCCTTGTGAAAGCCTTCATTGGCAAAAAGGGTTTCCGCAGCCCGCAAAATGGTCTCCACGCGCTTTTCTCTTTCCCGCTGGCGGCGAAGGGCGGATTTGGTCATTTTTTTGGGATCATCCCCGGTTTTTTTTACCGGCATCTCAATCCTTTCTATTCCCGGTAACCCAGCTCGGCATCCCCGATTTTCACCCGGGCAATCTCTGTTGAAGTGCCCGTGACCTGGTTATACTTGGCGCACCTGTAAGCTGTCTGTGCCCGGTTGCCTTCCACACATCCCGCCGACCCCATCACCTGCAGGGCCTGGCTGCAGATCTGCTCGGCTGATTCAGTGCAAAAAACCTTGGCGCACCACATCAACTCCCGGGCCTCCACGGGGTTTGTTTCCATGGTCCAGGCAGTGCGATAAGCCAGTAATTGGGCGGTCTGAAGCAGAGTAAACATCTCGGCGAGTTTAAATCCCATCTCCTGATGGGCGATTACAGGTTTTCCATCGCTTTTATGGGTCTTGGCAAAATCCCGTGCGGTTTCAAAAGCCGCACCGGAAATGCCCAGCGCGGCGCCCAGAAGAATCTGATTTTCCCACATTTTGAGCATTTCCGGCACGTTTTGCCCGTTATTCGGACAAATCACCTGATCTGCGTCAATCCGGCATCCGTCCAGGCGGATATGGGAAATGGCAGTGCCTTCATAGCCCATGGTTTCAAGGGGAGTGTCAATAAAAAGCCCGGGGGTTGTGCTCTGGATAAAAAACAGGGCAAACCGTTCCTCCAGCATGCCGGCCACTGCAATCCAGTCGGCCACCGGGGCGTTGATCACGTATTGCTTGGCTCCCGTGACCGTCACCTGTTGGCCGTGTTTTTCCCCGCATGTGGACAGAGATTGGTTTGCACTGTGGGTAAAGGTCTCGGACAAAGCCAGGGCGCCGATCAAATCTCCAGCCAGAACCGGCTTAAGCCACCGGGCCTTCCGGGCTGTATCCCCCCAACCGGCAACCGCCCGTCCAAACAGCCGGGTGCTGGCCTCCACGGCCAGATAGGCTGAAGGGGATCGGCAAGCCAGTGCTTCCATGGCACCCATGAGGGTGAGATGGCCGTTTAGATCTGCTACGGGTTCAAGGCCAAGCCGCAGATAGGAGGTTTGCGCCAGACAGCCTGTAATCCGGCAAAGCAGGTCTTTGTCCAGAACTGCCTGCCGGCTGTCCGGGTCTGCGTCTGCCGGCAGGTTTTTCAGGGCCGTTGCAACATCTGCAAACAGGGCGGTTTCCAGGGGGGTGAAATCATAATTCATGAAAGCCTTCTCCTTGGGCAAATGGATTGTGCCATTTCGCACATGGCTAAATCAGCCTGGCAATAATCATTTTCTGAATGTCGGATGTGCCGCCGCCGATGGGCGCCAGCCGGCTGTCTCTGAAAATGCGTTCCATGTTGTACTCATGGCAGTATCCGTAACCCCCAAACAGTACCATGGCATCATTGGCCGGGCCCATGGACCAGTCGCCCACAAACAGCTTGGCCACTGCGGCCTCCAGGTGGTTTAGCGGGCGGCCCTGATCCTTGCACCAGGCAATCCTGTAGGCCAGGCTCTGGGCGGCCTCGTAAAAGATGCGGATATTGGCCAGCTTGTGCTTGGTGGCCTGGAATTTTCCGATGGGACGGCCGAACTGCCGGCGTTTTTTGGCATAATCGGCACAGGCATTGAGCATGTACCGGGCGGCCCCCACAAACGGGGACAAAAGCGCGCTGCGATCCCATTCCACGGTCTGAAGCGACATGTTAAAGCCTTCGCCTTCTGCGCCCAGAAGATTTTCCACAGGAATTTCGCAGTTGCTGAAAAACAGCTCAGAAGTCTGGGATGTGCGCACGCCCATCTTGATCAACGGAGGGCCGGCATCAAAGCCTTTGGTCCCCTTTTCCACGATAAAAGCAGAAATCCCGGCATGCTGGGCCCCCGGATCGGTTTTGGCATAAACCACGGCCACATCGGCAATGGGGCCGTTTGTGATAAAGATCTTGCTGCCGTTTAAAACATACTTGTCCCCTTTTTTTTCCGCCGTGGTCCGCATGGAGGCCACATCCGAGCCCGCGTCCGGCTCGGTCAGTCCCATGCACCCGATCCATTCCCCGCTGGCCAGGCGGGGCAGGTATTTCTGACGCTGCTCTTCTGTGGCATGGCGCAAAATGGTGTCTGCGCACAAAAAGGAGTGAGCGCCGTAAGCCAGTGTGAGTCCGCCGTCGACTCCGGCTTCTCCAAGGGCCTCGCCGGCCATGACCGTGGTGACCACATCGGCCCCTGAGCCGCCGTATTGTTCCGGAAAATGCAGCCCCAGGATGCCGAAGCGCCCCAGTTTACGAAAGGATTCAAAATCAAAGGCCTCGTTTCGGTCGTGCTCCTGAACCCGGGGGACGATTTCTTTTTTGGCAAACCGGATGATTTCTTTTTTAAACATTTGCTGTTCTCTGGTGAAGGCAAAGTCCATCAGCCGCTCCTGTCTGGAAAATTGAGATATAAGGGGATTCCAAATATTAAAAATTAATGAAATCGTAAAAAGCTTTTTACCGCGTCCGCTGTTGTTGCAGGAAGAAAGCCGCAAATCGGATACAATCTCCAACCAATAAACAAACATCTTATTGATTTTGCTTAACACTTAATCACTTAAAACTTAACACTGCCTGGAAAAAAGACTTTTTACAGGCTCATTAAAAAATGATTCATAAATAAAATCTGATTCAGATATTAAAATCAGATTCAGTAAAATGTCAATACAATTTTAAAAAAAATGCAATACAGGCAGGCAATCATACCCAAATTGAGGGATTTTCAAGTTTGATGGGATCGTAAAAAGCTTTTTACCGCAGCCGCTGTTGTTGCAGGAAGGAAGCCCTGCGGTCGGGGTCGGCTTTTTCGCTCCTGACCGTTTTTACGGATTGATCAAATGCCTTTGCTTAAAATTGACAAACCCGCTCTGCCTTGCTCAAACAGTTTGAATTTTTCACGCAAAAACGCTCAATGTCCCTTCAAAAGCCGACCCCGCCCTTGGGCTTTCTTGGAAGCTTTTTACCAGGGCCGCCGCCCGGGACCGAACACTGCAAATAACTTTTGCCGCATGCTTAAAGGCTTTGATTTTATTTTTTTGAACCTTGAACTTTGAACCTTGAACCTTGAACGAAGTTATTTAGAAGGGAGCAAACCGCCACCGGGTCGGCAGCATGCGAAAATGATAGGACCAGACACGAACAGCAACTTTTTTGAAGGTACATAGAAAGGTTGGATTTTCAGACGGCTGTCGGGAATTTTTCCGTAAAGCGTTTTTCTGATTCCGCAGAGCCGATCAGAACCAGTTCATCCCCATGACGGACAACAATGTCAGGCTCGGGGTTGATGACCAGATCGTCGTGTTTTTTCACCGCCACAACGCTGCAGCCGGTCTGCTCGAGGATCTGCAGTTTGATCAGCGGCTTGTTTTCAAGTTTTCGGGTCACCGTGACCCGAAACACGTTGAGTCCCTCTGAAAGCATGAGCATCTGCTGGGGATGAAGCAGGTTCATGACGGTGGCGGTCACCAGAGAACCGTAGGAGAGCACCAGATTGGCCCCGGCCCGGTGCAGGGTGTTGATGTTGCGGTCCAGGCTGGCCCGGCTGAGGATCTGGACATTCGGCCGAAGGCGGCGGCAGTAGATGGTCAGATAAATATTGAGATTGTCATCGTGGGTGGTAATGATAATCGAGGGAGTCTCATTGATGCCCGCCCGGGTGAGCACATCAAGATCAGCGGCGCTGCCGTGTATATACCTGGAATCTTTAGAGGCGATCACAGAGCGCTTTTCCACCACCCTGAAATCGATCCGCCGGGTTCCCAGAGACCTGGCCACCGCCGAGCAGCACCACCACGGAAAAAAGTCTTCCCGCATCACTGTGGAAGGTAATATCGCCGAATCCAAGGGTGGACATCGTGGTCAAAGTCCAGTAAAATCCAGTAAAATCAAGTAAAATCCGGTTATCCAGGAATACTGGCGGCCTTCATAAAGCATCAGCATGTGAAACAGTATGCTGTAGAGTACAAAAAACAGCATCAGGACCAGGAGAAACTTGACCAGCAGCCGTATGTTGCCTTTCTGCTGCCGCTCTCCGAAAAGCAGGGACAATTGTGTGGCCATGGACTTCATGCAGGGCATCCTCTTGCCGGAAATCAGCGATGGTATTTGTCAACCCGGATAGCAGATTTCCTGATTATTGTAAGTCCGGAAGTGCGCCCGGATCAAAGCCAAAAACAATTGAATCGTTGTGCAAAAACAATTAATTGAAAAAACAATAACAAAAACCCCCAATGGAGAACAGATTCATGCAGATCAAAACCACTGAACTGCCGGGCATCGGAAAACGTTATTCCTTCAAAACGGTTAATGACGAGCAGGTGACCGTGATTTTGCACCACAACGGCAGCCGGGAAATCTATCATTTTGACAAAGACGAGGAGGATGATCCGGATTTCACCCTCAGTCTCACGGATGAAGAAGCCCGTCAGCTGGGCACCATCCTGCTGGGCGTGGATTATCAGCCGGTTACCGATGACCGGGTGGAACTGTTTTTAAAAACAGTCCGTCTGGAATGGCTTCGTGTGCAGCCCGACAGCTGCATTGCCAACCAGAAGATCATTGACAGCCAGATCCGATCCCGGACCGGAACCACAATTATCGGCATCCAGCGCGGTGAAACAATGATCGGCAGCCCGGATGTCAACGAGGTGATCCTGCCCGGAGACGTGCTCATGGTCATCGGCAACCGGGAGCAGACCAAGAACCTCGACAACCTGTGCAAATTATAGGACAAATCGTGGAAACCATCCCTTTTCTTCTGTTTGCCGGGCTGATTCTGTGCACGTTTTTCCTGGTCAGCTTCACTTCACAGAAATTCCGGCTGCCTTCGGTTTTGCTCTACATCATCCTGGGCGTGGCGGTATCGTCTTTTTTCCACGATATCAAGGCCATCCACACGGTGGCAGAAATCGGCATCGTGCTTTTGTTTTTTATCCTGGGCCTGGAATTTCCCCTTGCCAGGATGGTCAGTATTTCAAAAAAAATATGGCCGGCGGGACTGCTGGATGTGGGGTTCAACATGGGCGGGGCCATGCTCATTGCCATGGTCTTTGGCTTGAGCTTTATTTCTGCTTTTATCATCGGATCCGTGGCCTATGCCACAAGTTCTTCGATTTCCGCCAAGATGCTGGAGGAAAAAAAACGGCTGGCCAACCCGGAAGCCGAGTTCATCCTGGCCCTGCTGATTTTTGAAGACCTGGTGGCACCGCTGCTGGTATCGTTTATCGCCGGCATCAATGCGGGCCAATCGCTTTCGCCTGCGTTTATGGGCATACTGGTTTCAAAAATCCTGCTGCTGATCATTGGCGCCATTGTCATTGGCCACTACGGATTTTCGCGGCTCAACCAGTTTGTCTCCAGGTATATCCAGCATGATTTCATGCCGCTTCTGGCCGTGGGCGCGGCCCTTGCCTATGCCGGCCTGGCCATATCCCTTGGACTGTCGGAAATCCTTGGGGCGTTTCTGGCCGGGGTGATGCTTTCGGAAACCGGACGCTCCCCGGAACTCGAACATCTGACGCTGCCGGTGCGGGATCTGACACTTCCGTTTTTCTTTTTCTGGTTCGGAACCACCATTTATCTGGGCGAAGGGGTTTCGTATGTGCCCATGATGGTGGCAATAGCGGCCTGGGCCATTGTCGGCAAGATCCTGACGGCATTTGCCGGAAGCCGCATGTTCGGACTCTCGCCCAAGGCATCTGTAAGGGCCGGATTTTCCATGGTGCAAAGAGGGGAGTTTTCAGCCATCATCGCCAGCATGACCCCGGCCCAGCTAAGGGTTTTCAGCGGAATCTACATTATAATCACTGCGTTTATCGGCGTTTATCTCTTTGGCCGGGCCCCGGTCATCGCCAGGTGGTATGACAAGCGGCGCAAAGAAAAACAGGCTTCCTTGTCTGCTCCCCAAGATGAAGCAACAGAATGATTAACAGGATCTGCTATTTAGTGGCTGAACGAAAACCCTGTTCAGCCAAAACCCGAATATCGAAATCCGAAATCCGAAACAAATACGAATATCGAATGTTGATGGCACCGTAAAAAGCTTTTTACCGCGTCCGCTGTTTTTGCAGGAAGAAAGCCCTGCGGCCGGGGTCAGTTTTTTTGCTCCTGAGCGTTTACGGAGGTTTCCGTAAACGCTCAATGTCGCTT